>NZ_BAAFZI010000001.1:0-257519 GCF_045862175.1 Lacticaseibacillus salsurae
AGATCGCTTCTCTCTACTTGTTGTGTGGTAACTCAATTAGAGGACAAGCGGTCTTCTTTTGTCAAACCGTTTTTCGGGGTTATCCTATTACTTACTTTTCCCTCCCGAGGAATACTTTACACTAAGCGACAAATTTTCATGCAAAAGGCGGACTTGTCTTACAGCTGTACGTTTTGCTATAATGCTAGGCGTTATATTAAATTTTAATGAGTGTAACCACACGGCTGCCAGTATTTTGGTAGCCGTGTTTTAGGGGGAAGTTCAATGCAGCGATTGCGATACCAAGATATTTTAGCGGTGTTCATCGGCGGCTGCTTCGGTGGGGCCGCCCGTTGGGGAATCGGCTTGTGGCTCAATGATGCCGACACGATGCTCGGCACCACGGCGGTGAATCTATTGGGCAGCTTCATACTGGCGTTTGTCACATACGGTCTAGCGGTGTACATCGACTTGCCGAGCTGGCTGATTTTGGCGTTAGGGACTGGTTTTGTCGGCGCGTTCACGACATTTTCGACGATGGTACTGAACCTCTACAAACACGTCGGCCAATCGCCGGTGTATGCAATCGGGATCTTCTTGCTTGAGCTGTTTGTTGGTTTAGGCGCGGCGTTTGGCGGGTATTTATGCGCCGAGGCCTGGGGAAGGCGGCGACAGACATGGTGATGTTAGTGGCTTTAGGAGCGGGGGTCGGCGCCGTGATGCGATACGTGCTGACGCAGCTAGGCAAGAACTGGTGGCCTGGGGTGCCGCTGGCGACGCTTGTGATCAATGCTAGTGGTGCCTTCTTAGCGGGATTTTTGGCGATGTGCGCACTGCCGCAAGCGTGGTCACTGCTACTTTTGACCGGTGTGTGTGGTGGGTACACGACTTTTTCAACATTCATGACTGACGCGTTTATCTTATTGCGCAACCGGCGTTACCGTGCGTTTGCTTGGTATTATTTTGGCACGACGGGAGCCGGGATCGTCACCTTGACCATCGGTGTGTGGCTGGGTAGCTTGTGGTGAGATACGGCAGTACTCACTTACTCGATAATGACACCCGTAGACAATCATGGATAATGGTGTTATATTGGCCTCGAGCATGATAGGCGAAGGTGTTCGCCATAACCGTTATCAAACTAATGACACCTAGTTTCGGGCATTTAGTCCGGGGCTAGGTGTCTTTTTCCTAGAAGGAGACGATAACATGGAGATTTTAACAATCGGCCCGCGGCAATCAACCATAGGAATTGACATTGCCGTCATCAACGCCGCGCGTCTGGCCTCCGCATTCGGCAAAGACGCTGCGCCAAGTGCTTATACGCGGCTGTCACCGGTCATGCGGGACATTGTGAAATTCTGGGGAGTGGCACCGCCATTAGTGGTCAAGTCAGTTGCTGGGGCCGCGGGCGGTGTGGTGATGGTCGGCCATAACGACTTGGCAGTGAGCGCTCCAGACATTAGTGAAGCCAACGTTGTAGCGGTCGTGGATAATCACCGGATGAGTGGCTTTCGTGCTAGTCATCCGGCATACATTCGTCTCGAACCTGTGGCCAGTGTCAACACGATATTCGCCGAACTCTATCAAGAGCGTGGCGTGATACTTTCGCCTTTGTCAGCAGGGCTTTTGCTGACGGGAATTTGGTGCGATACCCGTCAGCTCACAGCTGATGCGACAACTGAAAAAGACCAAGTGGCTGCGGCTTATCTGGCTGATCGAATACAGCGTGATCGTCACTTATTAGCTGATCGGGTCAGTGCATGGGTAAGCGCTTGAACTCTGGCCGCAACGATGTTATATTGACGGTGAACAAGTGAAATGGTGATGACGTTCACCCTAATACAAGCTAATTGTTGATGACGTCTGTCTTAATGCCCTGTGCTGTAGCGGGGTAATGAGGCAGACGTTTTTTCTTTCTGACCCGGGAGGTGAGTAGATGCATAAGATCGCAGTGATCGCTGACGTACATGGTAATTACAGTGCCCTGCAGGCTGTGTTGCAAGACGCACACGAACAACACGCCACCGATTACATGGTGTTGGGCGACATTGGCAACCGTGGCCCAGAGCCAGCAGCGTGTGTGCAGGCACTTCAAGTACTCCAACCGCTGGCGTGGGTGATCGGCAACCACGAAGAAGTTTATGCTAGCCTGTTGCACCACCGGTTCGTGACGTTTGAGAAGAACCAAAAAGCAGTCGTGGCGATCATCACGTCGGCTTTTGACCGCGAGCATCTCACCGCGACACAGTTTCGTTGGTTGGCTAGTCGGCCGCTACATCAAGAATTAGTGATCGATGGCGTGAAGTTGAGCATATTTCACGCAACGCCGACCACCAGCCGTGGTCATCAAGCAGAACCTGTGGCTAAGCAACAGAACTTCGATGCGTTGCTGGCCGGCAGTGACGCAGACATTGCGCTGTATGGCCACACCCACCAGCCACTAATGCGTCAAACTACTGATGGCCGCTACATCATGAACCCCGGTAGCGTCGGCTTAGCGACGTCACCGCAGCCGCAATTAGCCGCCGGGCGCGCTCAGTATGGCTTGTTGACTATTGACGCCGGCCGTTTCACCAGCTGGACGCTCCGTGTGCTCCCGTACGACGTTGATCAGGAGCTAAGGTTAGTTACCCGTGAACAGCTTCCCTATGCGGCGTTGTATACGCGGACGTTGACCACCGGTGCTTTCGGCTACAGTAACGTTGATGTGACCGCAGAAAATATGACCCATAATTACGGCACCAAGGCCCAAGCCTTGATCGCCGCTGACGCGTGGTAGGAGGAGAACGATGACAGAAGCAACTTTGATTCGGGTGGTGACTGATGAAGTCATGCAGACGCCGACCCACCAAGAACTAGTGAAGCAGATCTTCGCATATTTTTGGCAGCGTGGGATCGTTGGCGGCACGATCCGCCGCACGATCATGGGCGTCAATAAGTATAACGAGATGCGCCAAAGCCTACGCAAGCCAAGACGCGGCAACGACTTGCCGGTGATCATCGAAACGGTGCAAAGCGGCGACAACTTGCAGGCGATTTTGGCTGAACTGACGCAGCTCATTGACGATCGTGGTCAAATTACGACGGTTCAAGGACAGACAGGGAGTGACATTGAGATGGACGATACCGCAGCATACTATGACGTGAAGTTATTTACCCGAGAAGACAATAAGCACTTTGCCCCAGACCACTACACCAAGATCGTGGCCCATTTGCAAGCGATGCACGTGCGCTGGGTCAGTGTCACCCGCGGTATCGCAGGATATGACGACGGCCGCCATGTGCACGAAGAAACCGCAGCGCATAAGAGCTCACACTTGCCAATCGTCATTGAAACGGTGGTGGATCGTGCGAGCCTGCAGGCGGTGTTGGCGACGCTCAAACCTTTGTCGGAAGATGGCTTGTTGTTTACGGTGCCGGTGGCGTTAGTCAACGGCCTTACTAGCGGACTACTTACCAAGGTTGCCATTTTAGGGTTTACCTTCGGTATCTACCTTATTTAGTCATTCAGAAGGTCTGCATTGCAATGTCGATACAAAGCCAAAACAATGCCAATACCCGGCACAGCCTACTACGCGAGTTTCAGCGTAAAGGTTGTGCCGGGTATTGTTTTAGATGTGAATTTATCAATTCAGATTTTGCTTATCATCCTTGTATGACTGGATAGCCTTTAACTCTTGGTACGTTTGATGGATTTCCTTAATTGGTAGATCCCGATACTTTGATTGCTTTGTAATTGTTCGCCCATTCTGATCGGTATCTGGCACACCGTCCTCATCAACTGGTGTGTAAGGGCGAAAGTAGTGCATAATCTCATTGAGTTGCTCAGCTAGTCCGTCTAACTGTCGTGGTGAGAAGTCCCCCATCATGTGCATCACTCTGCGAATCTCCGCGACCTTTGGCATATATTCATCGATTCGATCAAGAACGGCCGTGGTTTCTCCAACCGCGGCTTCTTTTTCTGTCCGCAACAACTCTGACGGCATGACGTTAAAGAACTTAGCGATACCAATCAAGTTCTCATAAGTAGGATGATTCATCTCGCGTTCCCAGTTTGAAATAGCCTGTCCATTGACTGGCGTGTCCAAAGCGGCGCCAAGTTCTGATTGTGACATACCACTTTGAAGGCGGAGCCGTTTTAAATTTGGGCCAAAATATTGTACTTCTGTCATGTTGATCACCTCACCATCAGGTTACCAGATAATCAATCGTACGACAAGTTCAGCAGCTATAATTGAAAGTTTTGTAGCTATGAAAAAGCTAAGGAAATCGGTTTAAAGCCTTGGTATCATTGCAGTAACGTATAGATGGTTAATACGATTAGTGATGAAAGGAGAAGGCCACGCCGCCACGCGCGGCGTGCAGCGCGAAAGCCGCAAGCGTGAGCGGCGGCGGTCGGCGTAGCCGGCCGCCTAGACCCCCATGTACTAACAGGGGGGTCGTAAATGACACCTATCTACCTGATTTCCGGGTAGAAACGTTGATACGACACAGAACTTACCGACTGGACAATTCAAGCTGATGTCCAGTGGTAACAAGATTAGGAGGTAGACAATTTGGGTTACTGGAGTGATTCAGTACGGAGGCGCCGTAAAGAATTGAATCTGACACAGGTACAGCTATGTCACCGGCTTGGTATCACACAACGCCACCTTAGTCGCATCGAAAATGGCGAAGCGTGTAGTAGCGGCTTACAAATGTACATTGATAAAACGCTCAATAATTGGACCGATGAGCCGGAACTGCAACTGCTAATTGATTATGTACGGATTCGGTTTCCGACACAGGATATGGACAAAATCGTCGATGACCTCTTACGTTTGCAAACGGATTGTATTCTGTCGGAAGATCGCGCGGCGTTTGGTTATCAGTTCACCCGCTCGCTGGGTCAGATCAAAGTCTACGGCTCTGATCCAGGCCACAAGGAATTAGGCACGTTGCTAGAACTACGCGGTCAAGGCTGCCGCCAAATGGAAAGCGTTCTGTTAGGCCGAGGTGACACCTGGTATGACTTTCTTAATCAGTGTCTGGATATGAAAGGCGTGATGAAACGGCTGGATCTAGCAGTTAACGATACGGTCAATATGTTGGATATTCCAAACCTGATTCATAAAATTCAGGCCAACGAGTGTATCACCGTCATGCGTGAGTACCAAGGCACGGTATCCGGCCACATCTATCATGAAGACGACGAAGAATTCGACGATGAAACTGGCACCACGTTATACATTGGGTCCACCAAGAGTGAATTGTACTTCTGCCTTTACGAGAAAGGGCCAGAGCAGCATAAGAAAGGTCTGACAACCAACATCTATAACCGTTTTGAAATTCGTTTGAAGAACACCCGAGCGGAAAAGGCTGTTGATGATCTCCTTTGCTATCGTGATGAAGAACGCACGATATTTGGCATTATCAAACGTTATCTCCGCTTCGTCGATGCTCAAAAAGGTAAGCCGCGGTTGGATTGGCCGCTCAACAAGAATTGGCAACGATTTGTCGGTCATGATCGCCAGCCGCTGCGCTTGACGACTGCCCCAGAACCGTTCGATCTCAACCGTACGCGGGCATGGGTGGACACGCAGGTTGCGCCAATGCAACGAGTGCTCCATGAAATTGACGCATACTGGGGAAACCAGAAGACGATGCAGTCTATTCGTGAAGCACCCTTAAAAGACAAGCATCTGCGAATCATCGAACAGAACACAGTTGGCGCAGATCAACTTGAGAACGGATTGTTTGAAGCAATGACACCTGAAAGTGAGCAATCAAAAAAGGATGACCACGCCGACCAAAGCAAGTAGTCACCCTTCACAGATAAGATATGGGTCCTATCTGTGCTGATTATCTCACACAGATGCTAGACACAACAAGTGAGGTAATGAATGAAAATCAAATACAGTCCAGTATCGGACAGTGATGCTGAATGGGGCAATAAGGAAGCCATTTTGAGCCGATACGACGGCTTAAACAAATACACGCTCAATCGTTGGCTATGTGAGATGCGTGACAACAATCTGTGGCGGGATGGCGTCTTGAACCCAACGCACAAGCTCGTCTTCATCAATTTCGAGGTATTCGACGACTTTTTGTACTGGAAGACACATGGCTATTCAAAATTGCGCAGAAAATAATGGGTTTGGATGTTAAAATAGAATCTGCTAATAGAGATTCAGTTTTGCCCTTTTCCTTACCCGGAAAGGATAAAACATGTATTTTGAAGAAAGAAAACGCAAGAACGGTAAGTCAACGTATTATGCAGTGGATCGCTATGTTGATCCGCTGACTGGCAAAGCAAAACGGGAAGTCGTCAAGTTCACCACGAACACGGCGCGCGCCCGTAAGCAGGCCGAACGCGACTTAGCTGCAAAGATTGAGGAGCTGATTGCGGAGAAACAAGGTGCCTTCAACGGCGCCGCGATGGTTACATTCGGTGAGCTGAAAGCAAAATGGTTGGAAACTTGGCAAACCACGGTCAAGCCGCCAACCGTCACGCGTGAGAAAATGGTGCTGAAACGAATAGCGGAGCTAATGGCAGATGACGTCTTACTAGAAGTGATTACACCACTGCTAATTCAGAACCTGTTGAATGACTACAAGAAGAAGTATCACTCGACCCATTCGACGATGCAGCATATCAAGTGCTCGCTCAACAAAATCTTCGACTATGGCGTTCTGCACAACGCGATTCCGTTCTCACCAACGCGTGTGATCAAACTCTCTGCCAGTTCAAAGGAGAAGCGCGAAAAGCGACTGCGCCGCGAAGCGAAGTTTCTTGACGAGCACGAAGTTCACGCCTTGTTGGCAGAATTGCGCAAGCGACGGCATCAGACCTACTACGATCTGGCGCTATTCATGATTGGGACGGGCTGTCGGATCGGTGAAGCGGCCGCATTGACGGAAGCTGACATTGATTTCGAGAACCGGCTGGTAACAATCGACAAGTCCTTGCAATATCACGACCTGCGCGTTGATGAGTATTACGAAGACACCACTAAGACCGAAGCTGGTGAACGTGTCGAAGAACTGCCGGGCTTTGCCATTGATGCCGTAAAGCGTGTCATTGCGCGTAACAAGGCATTCGACGAACACATGGCCGACTTTCCGGCGGACGCCTTTCATGCTTCCAAGTCGCTGTTTAGGACGGAGTACGGCTCACCAATCACCTCGCACAGCTTTCGTGAGATTCTAACGCGAATCAACAAGTCGTTGACGAAGCACTGCCAAGAATGGTATGGCTTTGAATGGACGAAGAACGCGATTCCTCACGGCTTCCGCCACATTCACATTTCCGTGCTGCGCGATGACCCGACGATTTCACTCAAAGAAGTGCAGAAGCGGGTCGGGCATGTTCGAGCCGAAACTACGGATGGCTACACGCATACTCTTGATGAAAATCAAGACAAGTCGGTGGAAGCCATCACGCGGTTCATTGAAAAAATCGGGTGAAGTTGAACGGTAGTGTTTGGGAATTTAACGATGCTGCCCACGTTTTGCCCACGTTTACGAAAAAATGACAACCCAAGGGCCTCAAACCCTTGGTACTAAAGGAGTTACAAACAATGGCACAAATTCACTGGTTTCCAGGGCATATGGCCAAAGCCCGCAATCAAGTCCAAGAAAAACTCAAACAAGTCGATGTGGTGTTAGAAATCGTCGACGCGCGCACGCCTGAAGCATCGCGTAATCCGATGATGAACCAGATTGTCGGCCAAAAGCCGCGCATCATGGTGTTGAACAAACAAGATCTGGCTGATCCTGAAATCACCAAGCAATGGGTCGCTTATTATCAAGCACAAGGCTATGAAGCGTTAGCCATCGATGCGCAACATGCCAAGCGGCTCAATCAGATCCCACAACTGGCCAAAAAATTGATGGCAGCCAAGATCACGAGGCAAAAATCGCGCGGGATCAAAAATCCGGTGATCCGCGCCATGTGTATCGGCATCCCCAATGTCGGCAAGTCAACGATCTTAAATCGCTTGATCAAAAAAAATGTCGCCGTGACCGGCAATCGTCCAGGCGTCACCAAAAACCAACAATGGCTCAAAGCTGACGACACTTTTCAATTATTGGATACCCCAGGGTTCTTGTGGCCAAAATTTGAAGATGAACTGATCGGCAAGAAGTTGGCTTTAACTGGCGCTATCGCAGATTCAGTTTATCAAGAAGACATTGTGGGGATGTTTGGCTTACAATTTTTCCGCGCCAACTATCCAGAAAGCTTCCGGCGCGCTTATGGGCTGAATGCCGATGATCTGGCGTTATCTGATGCTGACTTAATGATCCATCTCACCAAGAAAAACGGTTTTGGCGACAATTACAACCGCATGGCCGAGCGGATCATTTTTGACGCGCGACAAGGCAAATTCGGCCGCTATACCTTAGAAAAACCTGAGGCCCAACATGTCACAAACGCTTAGTCAACTGCGCGCCTTACTGAAAAGCCCGCATGTCGACGGCGAGATCTTGGCAGCTTTGGCCAAAGACTCGCGCGTCGGCGCCCAAAAGTTGCTGGAACAATACCAAAATCGCCAAGCCAAAGCGGAAGCGGAAGCCTTGGCATTAACCTATCGTTCGCGTTATGAACGCCAGTTGTGGGCCCAATATCCGCATATTGCAGGAATCGATGAAGTCGGTCGCGGACCGCTAGCTGGGCCGGTGGTGACTTGCGCAGTGGTGTTGCCGCAAAGTTTTGATCTGGATGTCAACGACTCCAAGCAATTGTCGGCTCACCGCCGAAAAGCTTTGTTTCCGCAGATCATGCATGAAGCTTTAGCCGTCAGCTTAGGCGTGGCAGATAATCACGAAATCGATCGCGAAAACATTTATCACGCCACTGAACTGGCGATGGGACGCGCGGTTGCCAGCTTACGCGTGCAGCCGGATTACTTGTTAGTGGATGCGATGACAGTGCCCACAGCGATCCCGCAGCGCAAATTGATCCACGGGGATGCCAACTCGATATCCATTGCGGCGGCGTCGATCGTGGCCAAAGTGGTGCGAGATGGCTTGATGGTGATGTATGACCGCGTTTATCCGGGCTATGATCTGGCTGACAACATGGGCTATGGCACGGCCAAACACCTTGCCGGCCTAAGGGAGTGCGGCGTTTCGCCGATCCACCGGATGAGCTTTTCGCCAGTGCGCGAAGCGGCAAAATTTTAAAATTTCAACAAATTGCGTATTGTATGAGTCAGGAGGTGTGACCATGCAAATACGTGATTTTTTATTTTTGTGGCATTTGTCCACCTATACCAAAGGCTTTGACACCCAAAATGCGGCATGGCACGTGCTACGTCACCATGCGGCCACAGATGAGCTAAATGTTGACGAATTAAGCCCCGCCTTACAAACCGTGTATACCGATCGTGAACTCAAACGTTTTGCCCGTGAGCAATATCGCCAACAGCACTTTCTCACGCGCTTAGATCCGCAGTACCCTGAGCGCTTAAAAGAAAGCTTTGAACCGCCAAGTGTGTTATTTTATGCTGGCAATATCGCCTTGTTGAACACCTTGAATTTGGCGATCGTAGGCGCCCGCAATGCCACTGACTATACGCCCAACGCCTTAAATAAAATCGGGGTCGATTTGGCTGAAGTGACGATCGTATCCGGCTTGGCCCAAGGCGCTGACACTTATGCACACCGCTTTGCGTTAACGCACGGTTTTCCGACCATCGCCGTGATCGCCAGTGGCCTAGATGTCAGCTATCCCAAAGCCAATGCAGCACTACAAGCCCAAATCAAAAAACGCGGCTTAGTGTTATCTGAATACCCGTTAGGCACCAAGCCTCAGCGATACATGTTTGTGATGCGCAATCGCATCATTGCCGGTTTGGCGCATGGCTTATTGGTCACTGAAGCCGCGGCGCATTCTGGCAGTTTGATCACGGCCAATTTAGCGCTACAAAACAATCGCGACGTTTTGGCTTTGCCTGGAGACATTGATCATCCTAAAAGTGCGGGGACCAATTTGTTGTTGCAAGCTGGGGCCAAATTAGTGACGAGCGGTCAGGATATAATGGAAGAAATAAATTTCTACCCTTGAAACTGAAAAGACATTAAGCGATACTGTGACAAGTGTGATATTTTCAAATCCGGATTTGACAAAATAATCCAGGGTAGCATATGATAGCCCAGTTTAGAGCAAACTGCTCAGTGAAAGGAGGGCGAACATGACCGCCAAGAATTTGGTCATCGTGGAATCGCCAGCAAAAGCCAAAACGATCGAGAAGTACCTAGGACGCAACTACAAAGTGGTGGCATCTTTAGGGCACATTCGCGATCTACCCAAAAGTCAAATGGGGATCGACTTTGAACACGATTATGAGCCCAAATATATTTCGATCCGTGGCAAAGGCGATGTCATCAAAGACCTCAAGAAAAACGCCAAAAAAGCTGACCACATTTATCTCGCTGCCGATCCAGACCGTGAAGGAGAAGCCATCGCCTGGCATGTCTCACACATTTTAGGCTTGGATCCTCAAGGCAAAAATCGCGTGGTCTTTAACGAAATCACCAAAGATGCCGTTAAAAATGCGTTCAAAACGCCGCGTTCCATCGACATGAATTTAGTTGATGCCCAACAAGCACGACGGGTATTGGATCGGTTGGTGGGATATTCCATCAGCCCGTTACTGTGGAAAAAAGTCAAAAAAGGCTTATCTGCTGGCCGCGTGCAATCCGTTGCCTTAAAGCTGATCATCGACCGCGAAGAAGCGATCCGCGCGTTTGTGCCAGAAGAATACTGGACGTTAGACGCTGAATTTAAAAAAGGCAGTGCCAAGAAATTCGCTGCCAGCTTTTATGGCCAAAACAACAAGAAAATGGCCTTGAAAAATAACGATGCGGTGCAAGAAGTGTTGCGCGGCATCGACCGCAAAGCGCCTTTTAACATTACCAACGTGGTGAAAAAAGAACGCAAACGTTATCCGGCGCCGCCTTTTACCACCAGTTCCTTGCAACAAGAAGCCAACCGTAAGTTGAATTTCCGCACCCGCAAAACCATGATGTTAGCCCAACAGCTTTATGAAGGCATCAACTTAGGTGGCAAGCTTGGCACTGTCGGCTTGATCACTTATATGCGGACAGATTCCACGCGAGTATCCAACGTGGCCAAAACTGAAACCTCGCATTTCATCCATGAAAAATATGGTGAAGCTTATGCGGCAGTGAAGATCCGCCAAGGCAAGCTACAAGAAGGCGCTCAAGACGCCCATGAAGCCATCCGCCCAACGTCGACTTTGCGGACGCCAGAAAGCTTAGAAGCAGTGCTTGATAAAGACCAAATGAAGCTTTATCGCTTGATTTGGAGTCGCTTTGTGGCTTCTGAAATGACCCCTGCCGTGATCGACACCGTGGCAGTGACCATCGACCAAAATGGCGCGACTTTCCGCGCCAACGGCAGCCAAACCAAATTTGACGGTTTCACGACGCTGTATATTTCCAGTCGTGACGCTGATCAAAAAGACAACTTGTTGCCAGATCTTGAAATCGGCGATCAAGTGTCGTTGGTCAAAACTGATCCGGCGCAACATTTCACTCAGCCGCCAGCGCGCTATTCTGAAGCCAACTTAGTCAAAGCCTTGGAAGAAAATGGTGTTGGCCGCCCATCGACTTATGCGCCAACGATCGAAACCATTCAAAAGCGCTACTATGTCAAACTTAATGCGCGGCGTTTTGAACCGACGGAACTCGGCGAGATCGTGAATTCCTTGATCTGTGAATTCTTCCCCGATATCGTCGACATCAAGTTCACCGCCTCAGTTGAAGGGGAATTGGATTCCATTGAAGCTGGGAAAATGCCTTGGGTCAAAGTCATCGATCAGTTCTATCATCCTTTTGAAAAAGAACTCAAACATGCCGAAGTCGGCATTGAAAAAGTGCAGATCAAAGATGAACCAGCTGGCTTTAACTGTGACATTTGCGGCGCGCCAATGGTGATCAAATTAGGTCGCTATGGCAAATTCTATGCCTGCTCTCGCTTTCCAGATTGTCGCAACACTAAAGCCATCGTCAAAGAGATCGGCGTGATCTGCCCGAAGTGTCACAAAGGCCAGATCGTGGAGCGCAAATCCAAGAAAAACCGGATCTTTTACGGTTGTGATCGTTATCCAGAATGTGATTTCGTGTCATGGGACAAGCCAGTTGGCCGCGACTGCCCGAAGTGTGGTCATTACTTGATCGAAAAGAAATCCCGCGGCGGCAAGCAAGTACTGTGCCCAAATGGGGATTATTCAGAAGCAGTCCAAAAATAATGTCAGTCGCTTAAACACAGGGACCACCAATTTGGTGCGCCCCGTGTTTTTGAATCACCAAGAAAGCGCTATACTAATTAAAAGTCCTAACCAGGAGGGATCATTATGCCTATTGTAAACGTCGTTGGCGCCGGATTAGCCGGGGCTGAAGCCGCTTGGCAAATCGCCAACGCTGGCGTGGAAGTGAAGCTATATGAAATGCGCCCAGTGGCCACCACCCCAGCGCATCACACCGCCAATTTCGCTGAATTGGTGTGCACCAACTCCTTGCGTGCCAATCAAATCACCAATGCCGTGGGGTTGTTAAAAGAAGAAATGCGCCGCTTGAATTCGGTGATCATGGCTGCCGCTGACGCCCATGCCGTGCCTGCTGGTGGGGCGTTGGCGGTTGACCGGGAACCGTTTTCCCAAGCGGTGACGCAACAATTGCGTGAGCATCCGTTGGTGCAAGTGATCAATGAAGAATTGACTGATTTTCCTGCAGGCATCACAGTGGTGGCGACTGGCCCCTTGACTGCCGCTGGGTTAGCGGATCGCATCGCAGCACTTAATGGTGCCGAAGGATTGCACTTTTTTGATGCGGCAGCGCCGATCATTGATGCCAATTCCATCGATATGGATATCGTGTACAAAAAGTCGCGCTATGACAAAGGTGAAGCCGCGTACTTGAATTGCCCAATGACCAAAGACGAATATTTTGCCTTTCAAGATGCCTTGGTGCACGCACAAGTTGCGCAAGGCCATGACTTTGAGAAAATGACCGTGTTTGAAGGTTGCATGCCCATCGAAGTGATGGCTCAACGCGGCGCGCAAACCATGTTGTTTGGCCCTTTGAAGCCAGTGGGGTTGGCAGATCCGCGCACTGGCCGCGATCCATACGCGGTGGTGCAATTGCGCCAAGATAATGCCGCAGCGAGCTTGTTTAACCTCGTCGGGTTTCAAACGCATCTCAAATGGGGCGAGCAAAAGCGCGTCTTTAGCATGATCCCAGGGTTACAACATGCCGAGATCGTGCGTTATGGGGTGATGCATCGCAACACCTACATGAATTCGCCGCGGGTACTTGAGGCGACTTATCAAAGCAAATTACGCCCAGGATTGTTTTTTGCTGGGCAAATGACTGGGGTTGAAGGCTACGTGGAATCTGCCGCCAGCGGCTTGATCGCCGGGCGCAATGCGGCGCGCATGGCTTTGGGACAAGACTTATTGACCTTTCCAAAAGCCACCCAAATCGGGGCGATGGCGCAATATATCACCAACGCTTCCCCACAACACTTTCAGCCCATGAATGCCAACTTTGGGATCATGCCAGGCTTACCTGGCCGCATCAAAAACAAGTTGGCCCGCAATCAAGCCATTGCCGATCGGGCATTGGCCACGTTAGCCGAATTCACTCGCGACGCTTAAGCCGTTTTTCAGCAGCTGCCGACACACTTGTGCGCAGCTGCTGTTTTTGTGTTCAAAGCGCCACAAATGTGCGTTTAAGCGCTGGTCTATCCGGATTTTTTTGGTCTAGACACTGAAAATGTGTTAAGGTATTTTCATAGGGGGAAAGCGTATGCAAGTCGTCACTGATTTTTTGCAATACTTGTTGGTCGAGCGGCACTACTCGGCTGAAACCAAAAAAGCGTATGCAGAAGACATCCGCGATTTTGTTGACTTTCTAAAAGCCAATGGCGGCTTTGTGGACTTTGCCCATGTGGATCACTTAGATGTGTCCACTTACTTGACGGACTTGTCCGAGCGCAAATTGTCGCGGGCAAGTGTCGCGCGGAAAATGAGCAGCTTGCGGAGCTTTTATCGGTATTTGATCCGCATGAACCAGGCCAAAAGCGATCCGTTTGAACTGGTGGAAACGCGCAAAAGCCATCACCATTTGCCGGATTTCTTCTATGAAGCCGAGATCCAAAGCTTATTTGCCACAGTGGCTGGCGACACCCCGCTAGACCAGCGCAATCGGGCGTTACTGGAGGTGCTTTATGGCACTGGTATTCGAGTCAGCGAATGTGCCAATTTGACGCTGGCGCAAATCGATTTTGATCTGGAGTTGCTCTTGGTGCATGGCAAAGGCAATAAAGACCGTTATGTCCCATTTGGCTCGTATTGTAAAACCGCCTTGCACACTTACTTAGATGACGGTCGGGGGACCTTGATGGCCAAGCTTGATCAACAACATGATACCGTGTTTGTGAATCAACATGGCCGTCCGATCACCGCGCGCGGCATCGAGTACATTTTGGATCAATTGATCAAAAAAACCAGCTTGACTAGTGGCATCCATCCCCATATGTTACGCCACTCATTTGCCACGCATTTGCTTGATCACGGCGCTGACTTACGCTCGGTACAAGAGTTGTTAGGCCATGCCAGCTTATCGACCACGCAGATCTACACACACATGACCACGGAACATTTAAAAAAAGACTACATGAAGTATTTTCCCAAACACAATTAAGGCTTCAGACGGATGCATATGACAGCTTGTCACCATATACTGATCACATTCACAATTTTTGGAGGAAACCACATGACAACAATTGCAGCAGTTAGAAAAAACGGCCACACGGCAATCGCCGGTGACGGCCAAGTGACCATGGGCGAAAAAGTCATTTCCAAAGGTAACGCCCAAAAAGTGCGTCGGATCTTTGGCGGCAAAGTCGTGATCGGCTTTGCCGGCGGGGTCGCAGACGCGTTCACCTTACAAGATTGGTTTGAAAAAAAGCTGGAAGTCCACGCTGGCAATCTGCGTCGCTCTGCGGTGGCTTTGGCGCAAGACTGGCGCAAAGACCCGACTTTGCAAAAACTGGAAGCGTTGATGATCGTCATGGATGAACACGACTTATTGATGGTTTCAGGCAATGGCGAAGTCTTAGAGCCTGACGAAGATGTGGTGGCCATCGGCTCTGGTGGCAATTACGCGCAAGCAGCGGCGATGGCCATGATCCGCCACACGGATCTTGACGCCAAGCAAATCGCCAAAGAAGCCGTCGATATTGCCGGTTCGATCGATATTTTCACCAACCACAACATTATCGTCGAAAGCTTCGATTAAGCTTACCTATCTCATTGATCGCTACACAGGAGAATGCATATGGTCAAAACCCCAAAAGAAATCGTCGCCCAACTCAACGCATATGTCATCGGCCAAGATGATGCCAAAAAAGCCGTTGCAGTGGCCTTGTACAATCGTTATCGGCGCATGCAGTTATCTGAAACCATGCAACGCGAGATCACCCCAAAGAATTTACTGATGATCGGCCCTACTGGGGTCGGCAAAACTGAGATCGCTCGGCGCTTGGCCAAAATCGTCAATGCGCCTTTTGTCAAAGTTGAAGCCACCAAGTTCACTGAAGTCGGCTATGTTGGCCGCGATGTCGAATCAATGGTGCGCGACTTGGCAGATGTGGCGGTGCAAATGGAAGAAGCCAAACAATTTGAAAGCGTGCGGACGCGGGCCACGCGAGAAGCGGATAAACGTTTGGTCAAATTATTAGTGCCAGCGATCAAAAAAGAGAAAAAAGCCAGTGCCAACCCAATGGCTGACATGATGAGCATGTTGCAAAACTTGCAAAATGGCGAAGCGACCCAACCAAAAGCCGATGAAGGCGAAGTCACTGATGAGATCCGCAATCAGCGCTTAAGCGTCGCTGAACAACTGGAAAAAGGCTTACTCGAAGACCGCGAATTACAAGTCACGGTTGCCGATGCCAAAAAGCCTACCGGTGGCAATGACATGTACGGCCAAATGGGGATCGATGTTGGCGAAATGCTAGGCAACATGATGCCTCAAAAGAAAGTCCAACGCACCATGACAGTCAAAGAAGCTCGCGAAGTCTTCATCAAAGAAGAATCCGATAAATTGGTCAACCATGCCGATATTTATCATGATGCGATCGCGTCGGCTGAAAACAACGGGATCATTTTCATTGATGAAATCGACAAAATTGCCAGTGGCGATAAGCGCACCAGCGGCGAAGTTTCTCGCGACGGCGTGCAACGCGATATTTTGCCGATCGTTGAAGGGTCGACAGTCAACACCAAATATGGGCCGCTGTCCACAGATCACGTGCTGTTTATCGGCTCTGGCGCGTTTGCCACGGCCAAGCCTTCAGACTTGATCCCAGAATTGCAAGGGCGCTTCCCGATCCGCGTGGAGTTGAATGATTTGACAGAAAACGATTTCGTGCGTATTCTAACAGAGCCGGACAATGCGTTAGTCAAACAATACATCGCCTTGATCGGCGCCGACGGGGTGCATGTCACTTTCACCAAAGAAGCCATCGAATCCATTGCTCAAATCGCCACTCGCGTCAATCGCGATACAGACAACATCGGGGCACGGCGCTTGGCAACGATTTTGGAAAAGCTGCTTGAAGATGTGTTGTACGAAGGTCCAGATATGGGCTTAGGCGACATCACCATCACCGCCAAATACGTCGACGACAAAATCGGCAATATTGCCGCTGACAAAGATATGACCCGTTTCATTTTATAAAATATAAGGCCCACAGGGGTATACGGTAAAGGAAGTCACAACATGGCACAAACATTGAAGAACGATTTTTTGACGGTCACTATTTCTGAACATGGGGCCGAGATCACCAGCATCATCAACAACCACACCGGCCAAGAATATAATTGGCAAGCTGACCCCAAAGTGTGGAAACGACATGCGCCGGTATTGTTCCCAATGGTCGGCGCGTTGAAAAACGACACTTACCAATACGCTGGTAAAACCTATCACATGACCCAACATGGTTTTGCTCGTGATATGGATTTTGAAGTGGAACAAGCCACGCCAACGTTTGTGACTTTTTTGCTACAAGACTCTGAAGCTACTCGCAAGTTGTATCCTTTCGTGTTCAACTTGCGCTTGACGTTCACCTTGACCAACAATGTCTTAGACGTGACCTATCGCGTCGACAATCCAGATGAAAAAGACCCGCTGTACTTTGGCATCGGCGGCCATCCTGGTTTTGTGGTGCCATTGTCTGAAGACACCAAGTTCGATGATTACTACTTGGAATTCAAGCCACGTAAAAGTCGCGTCCAGATCCCGTTGATCGCCGGCGCTGGGATCGATTATGAACACCGCACCTTAGCGGCGACTGATGTGAACCAGCAGTTGTCCCATGAAATGTTCAAAAATGATGCGATCATTTATGAACTTAAAGGTGAAACTGTTTTTGCCATCCGCTCGGAAAAAACGCGTCACGGTGTAGAAGTCACCATGCCAGATGCCCCATTTATGGGCGTTTGGAGCCCATATCCTACCACCGGCAACTTTGTTTGCATCGAACCTTGGTGGGGGATCGCCGACACCATCGACGCAGACGGTGATTTCACCCATAAACTAGGCATCAACAAGTTGGCCCCTGGTGAAGTCTTTGATCATGGGTATTCCATTGCGATTTTCTAGCATCCGTGCCAACAGCTTTCTCAACTTGAGGAAGCTGTTTTTTTCGCCAAAGCTGACGTGAGCCGTTGCATTGACTGCGGCAACTCACTACCATGAAACCTGTGAAAGCTGATATATTCGAATATTGAAAGGAACGATAACATGGTGAAACGATTGATTTCTGCTGACACCAGCGACATGCTGGCCATGACTGGTGCGGAATTGAAACAAAGCATCAAAGCCTCAGAAGGACGGGTGATCTTATCAGAAAATGTGGTGGTGCATGAACCCATGGACGGTATCACCACCAGCGAATACGCCGCTGCATTTGGCGCAGACTTGATTTTGTTGAATATGTTTGACGTGTTGCATCCTTTGATCGTAGGTCTTTATCCTGGCGAAGCGACCTTGGCCACAGCAAAAGTGCATGATGACGGACAAACGATTCATCGGTTGCAAAAGCTGGTCGGCCGCCCGATCGGGGTGAATTTGGAACCGGTGGATGAATCCGCAGATATGGCCGAAGACCGCTTGACCATTGCCCCAGGGCGTACTGCCAGCGTCGCCACTTTAAAAGCAGCCGAAGCGTTAGGGTGCAACTTTGTGTGCTTGACAGGCAATCCTGGTACTGGCGTCACCAATGAGCAGATCGCGGCTAACATCAAAGTCGCCAAAACAGTCTTTTCTGGCTTGATCATTGCCGGTAAAATGCATGGCGCCGGTGTCAACGAGCCAGTGGTGTCAACCGCGTCAACGCAAGCCTTTTTAGCCGCTGGGGCGGATGTGATCTTAGTGCCAGCAGTAGGCACTGTGCCAGGATTTGACGACGACCAGCTCAAAGCGATCGTCCAACTGGCGCATGCGCATGACGCCTTGGTGATGAGTACCATTGGCACCAGTCAAGAAGGCTCAGGCGCCAGCTTCATGGAACAAATCGGCATTCGCAACAAGATCTGTGGCGTCGACATTCAACATGTCGGCGACGCTGCTTGGGGCGTGGTGTCACCAGAAGACACGGTCTTTGCGTTAAGCAAAGCCATTCGCGGGCAACGCCACGCCTTACAGCGCATGGCCCGCTCGATTTACCGCTAAATGCCGGCAAAACCGATCCAAACAACCAAATGCCTATCCACTGCGATTCAAAGCACTGATCGTGGCGGATGGGCGTTTTTGCGCACCAAAAAAGCCAGACTCGCAAGCCTGACTTGAATGACTTATTTCTGCCGATGGTTTCTGAGGTAAAGACCGAGCCCAAATGGCACCATATTTTCGGTACCCGCTTTGATCCTGGCGAAGTTTTGTTTGTGGCGGATCAAAAATACCAGCCACAGCGCGAATGCGACGATCGTCAACAACCAATCATGCCAAAACAAACTGGTGAAGGTGACCAAACCCATGCCGACAGTTGAGGCGATGGACACCATTGACGTCAAGATCACCAAACTAATGAAAATCGCACAGCAGATCAAAAAGAACTTCCAATCATAAGCCAAGCAAATCCCGGCACTGGTGGCCACGGCTTTGCCGCCTTTAAAGTGAATGAAGATCGAAAATGTGTGGCCGGCGACTGCCGCCAAGCCGACGATCAACACCAACCAGTGTTGTGGAATGCCAAACAAGATCGGCAAACTGGCGCCAAGCGTGCCTTTTAAAATGTCCATCACCAACACGATCGAGCCGCCGACTGGCCCCAACACCCGATACGCATTGGTGGTCCCGATATTGTGTGACCCAGACTGACGAATGTCTTGATGGAAAAAAGCTTGGCCGACCCACACGCCACTGGGGATCGAGCCGATCAAATAGGCAAGTATAAAACATAGGGCGATTGTCAAAAAACTGCCCCTCCTTTGTTGCGCCACCTCAAGGGTTTTGCGAATAGTCGTGGTGTTATTGTAGCATTTTTTTGACGATTGCGAAAACGACGCGTAAAATAGTTTAGGCTTGTTGAGTCAAGAGACTAAGGTCACGTCCAGCAAGGCCTACGCCAGTTTAAGCGGCGATAAAATCAAGGCGAAATCGACTTGGTGCTAGGCGGTTGGACTAAAAACGCTTTATGTCACAGCCTTTCAAGGTGTACATTAGTAACATGTTGTAGAGAGAGGAAGAATTGAATGGATACGCAAAGTTCAGCTTACACGGATTCATCGATCCAGGTGCTGCACGGGCTAGAAGCCGTGCGCAAGCGTCCCGGGATGTATATCGGCTCCACCGATGCCCGAGGCTTGCATCACCTCGTTTATGAAATCGTTGATAATGCCGTCGATGAAGCATTGGCGGGATACGGCGATAAAATCAAAGTCACCATCCATAAAGACAACTCGATCACCGTCCAAGACCATGGGCGCGGGATGCCAACGGGGATGCACGCTAGCGGCAAGCCGACGATCGAAGTGATCTTAACGGTATTGCATGCCGGTGGGAAATTTGATCAAAACTCGTATAAAACTTCCGGTGGGTTGCACGGGGTCGGCTCGTCAGTCGTCAACGCGTTATCTGAAAGCCTCACCGTGCGGGTGGTGCGCGATAAGCATGCGTTTGTTGAACACTTCATCGCCGGCGGCCAACCAGATGGCGGGTTGCAAAAGTTAGGCAAAGTCAACGAACCCAATGGCACCACCATCACCTTTAAACCCGATCCAACGATTTTTACCACCACAGTGTACTCGTTTGACACTTTGGCGGAGCGTTTGCGTGAGTCAGCCTTTTTGCTCAAAGACATTGAGATCTCGTTGACGGATGAACGCACCGATCGCGTGGAGATCTATCATTACCCAGATGGCTTGGTGTCTTTTGTCAAATATTTAAATGAAGGCAAAGACACACTATCTGACGTGTTCAACTTTGAAGGCGAAAAAGACGGCGTGGTGGTCGATTTTGCCGGCCAATATAACGACGGCTATTCGGAAAACTTGATCTCGTTTGTCAACAACGTGCGCACCACTGACGGCGGGACCCATGAAGTCGGCTTGCGTTCAGCCATGACGCGGGCATTCAATGACTTTGCTCGCAAAGTCAACTTGTTGAAAGACAAAGACAAGAACTTGGAAGGCTCAGATGTTCGCGAAGGCTTAGCCGGGGTGCTAGCTGTGCGGATCCCAGAAGAGATCTTACAATTTGAAGGGCAAACCAAAGGCAAACTCGGCACCCCGCAAGCACGTTCTGTGGTCGATGCGGTGGTTTATGAGCAGCTGAGCTTTTATTTGATGGAGCAAGGGACTGCCGCGCAAGAGTTAGTGCGCAAAGCCGTCAAAGCCCGAGAAGCGCGCGAAGCGGCGCGTCGGGCACGCGATGATTCACGGCATGGCAAACGCAAGAAGAAAGATACTAGCTTGCTTTCTGGCAAACTCACCCCAGCCCAATCCAAAAACGCCAAGAAAAACGAATTGTACTTAGTCGAAGGGGATTCTGCCGGCGGTTCAGCCAAACAAGGTCGCGATCGTAAGTTCCAAGCGATCTTACCTTTGCGTGGGAAAGTCTTGAACACCCAAAAAGCTAAATTAGCGGATATCGTCAAAAACCAAGAAATCAACACCATGATCTATACCATCGGTGCCGGGGTTGGCGCAGAGTTTGATTTGGATGCGGCCAATTACGACAAAGTCATCATCATGACCGATGCGGATACTGATGGGGCACATATTCAGATCTTGCTGTTGACCTTTTTCTACCGCTACATGCGGCCATTGATGGATGCTGGTAAAGTGTATATCGCCTTGCCGCCACTGTATCGCTTGCAAAAAGGCAAAGGTGCCAACATTCAAATCGCTTATGCATGGACGGATGAAGAGCTGGAAGCGGAAACCAAGAAAATGGGCAAAGGTTATACCTTGACGCGCTTTAAAGGGTTAGGTGAAATGAACGCCGATCAACTGTGGGAAACCACCATGAACCCAGAAACTCGCACTTTGATCCGCGTGCGGGTCGAAGATGGGGCGTTGGCCGAACGCCGCGTTACCACGTTAATGGGTGATCGCGTCGAACCGCGTCGTGAATGGATCGAAAAAAACGTCGAGTTTGATTTGGATGATGACGGGTCGATCCTTGAAACCAAAACTGTGGATCACGCCAATATGCAATTTGGCGCGGCGAAGATCAAACAACAACTGCGAAAGGGGAAACGTAAGTAATGGCTAATCAGATCCAAGAAATGACCCTGGAACAAGTCATGGGTGAACGCTTTGGTCGCTATTCCAAATACATTATCCAAGAACGCGCCTTACCTGATGTTCGCGACGGCTTAAAGCCGGTGCAACGCCGCATTTTGTTTGCGATGAATGAAGACGGCAATACCTTTGATAAAGGCTTTCGCAAGTCCGCCAAATCTGTCGGGAACGTCATGGGGAATTACCATCCCCATGGGGACAGTTCGATTTACGAAGCCATGGTGCGCTTGTCACAAGACTGGAAACTCCGCGCTCCATTGATCGAAATGCACGGGAACAACGGCTCTATGGATGGCGACCCGCCTGCTGCGATGCGGTATACTGAAGCGCGGTTATCCAAGATCTCTGGGGAAATGCTCAAAGATATCGACAAAGATACTGTTGATATGGTGTTGAACTTTGATGACACTGCCCAAGAACCCACAGTGTTACCAGCGGCTTTTCCTAACTTGTTGGTCAATGGCGCCACTGGGATCTCCAGTGGGTATGCCACCGACATTCCACCGCATAACTTGCGGGAAGTGATCAATGCGATCTTGTATTTGCTGAAACACCCAGACGCCGATCTTGACGCGTTGATGCCATTCGTCCAAGGCCCAGATTTCCCTACTGGCGGTATCATCCAAGGCTTAGCTGGGATCCGGCAAGCCTATGAAACTGGCCGTGGTAAAATCGTGGTGCGCTCGCGCACCCATGTGGAAGACTTGCGCGGCGGCAAACAACAAATCGTCGTGTCCCAGTTGCCTTATGAAGTCAACAAAGCGGAGCTAGTCAAGAAGATCGATGAACTCCGTGTGGCTAAAAAAGTCGATGGCATCGCTGAAGTCCGCGATGAATCAGATCGTTTCGGCTTAAGTGTGGTCATCGAATTGAAAAAAGATGCCAACGCGCAAGGCATCCAAACCTATCTGTTTAAAAACACTGACTTGCAGATCACTTATAACTTCAACATGGTGGCCATCGCTGACATGAAGCCTAAGCAATTAGGCCTTAAGCCAATGCTTGAAGCGTATATCAAGCACCGCCAACAAGTCGTCACTCGCCGCACTCAATTTGATTTGGCCAAAGCCCAAGCGCGCGAACACATCGTGCAAGGCTTGATCAAAATGATCTCGATTCTGGACCAAGTGATCCAAACCATTCGCGGGTCCAAAGATAAAGCGGATGCCAAAAAGAACTTAGTGTCAGCTTACGACTTTTCAACGGCGCAAGCAGAAGCCATCGTGTCCTTGCAACTGTATCGCTTGACCAACACCGATATCACCGCCTTACAAGCAGAAGCGGCGCAATTGGCCAAAGCGATCGCAGGGTATCAAGGGATCTTAAGCGATCCTAAAAAACGCGACCAAGTGATCGAAGCAGAATTGGCTGAAATTGCCAAAACTTACGGGGATGACCGCAAGTCTAGCATTCAAAAAGACATCGAAACGTTAGAAGTCGATACCACAGTCACCGTCGCTGATGAACGCGTGATGGTATTGGTTTCTCGCGACGGGTACATGAAGCGCAGTTCCTTGCGGAGTTATCAAGCCGTGGATGCCGCAGATAATGGGCTCAAAGACAACGACTTTGCCATTTTTGATCAAGAAATGGGCACCTTGCAGCATTTGTACATCATTACCAACCACGGTAATGTGATCTATCGCCCAGTGCATGAGATCACCGATGCGCGTTGGAAGGATGCCGGCGAACATTTGTCGCAAACGGTCGGTATTGACGCCGATGAGCAAGTGATCGCGGCGTTTGGTTTTGACGACTTGACCCAAGCTGGCAACTTCGTGTTAGGCTCCAGTGACGGCTACATCAAGCAAACCGCGTTAGCTGACATGCAACCGCAACGCAATTACAAGAGTCGCCCGATGATGGGGATGAAGCTTAAAGCCAAAGATGCGATCGTTACCAACGCCTACTTTGTCGAACCAGGATCGACGCAAACGGTTTTTGCTGTCACCAACCAGGCTTACGGCTTGCAATTTGCCTTAAGTGAAGTGTCTGTGATCGGCGCGCGGGCCACTGGCGTCAAAAGTATCGACTTGAAAGCCGACGACTATGTGGTCAATTTCATTTTGGCCGATGACCCAGACACCACTGAAGTTGGGATCTTGACGCAGCGTGGGGCCTTTAAGAAAATGAAACTCAAAGAAATGGGGGTTGCCACTCGGGCTCGCCGCGGCTTGATGGTGTTGCGTGAACTGAAAAAAGCCCCTCATCGCATCGTGGCCATGAACGTCGTAGACGACAACACGACATTGACGGTTTTGACTGATAACGATACCTTAGTGCCGCTGGATCCAAATGCCAGCCCTGACGGCGATCGTTACTCCAATGGGTCATTTGTCATTGATACCGAAACGCAAGGCGTGCCCACTTATGTGTATGCCCAAACCATTATCGATCTTCCCAGTGCACAATAGCGCTGAAACCGACTGCGAAAGTGGTCGGTTTTTTGTCGACAAGGCATTTGTGCAAGCGGTATCAAAGATGCTATAATTTTCGTAATGACGAATGTGATTCAAGGAGGGCAGGACATGGCGAAAAAAAGTAAATTAGATGCGCTGCTTCAAGCAACTGACAAAATCATGGGGTCAAAAGGAGTCTCAAAATTTACGCAAACCTTGGACAAAGCGGTGGGGCCTCTTTCAGCTGCGGTTCAAGGGGCTTCTGGTGTGGCCAATCACCAAATCGACGTTCACGCTGAAAAACACAAAGATGACGTCAAAGTGCCAGATCTGGCGGGTTTAAGTCGCGAGCAAGCGCAAGCGGTTTTGGATCAATTTAAGTTGACGTCAGCATTTGTCGAGTTGACGCAACCTGCCACGAAATTTGCGACGCTTCGCCCCAACACTGTGTTCAATACTGTCCCCAAAGCCAATGTCACCGTACCTGCTGGCAGCTTTGTTAAAGTGCTGTTGGTGTCAGAGGCGTTGATCACCGCCAGTCAAGCGCTAGTCGATCAGGCTACTCGGCGCAAACAAAAGCGCAAGGCAGCCGCAGTTGGCTTGGCGTCAAAGCTCGGCCATGGCACTGTGACGGCAGTGACCAGTGCCACCAAGTTGCCCAAAAAGCTTTCACGCAAGCCTAAAGTGATCGATGGGGAGTTCGTCGATGTGCCTGATAACGCCGAGAAATCCGATGCACCGAAATAATGGTTAAAAAAGAATTTGATGAGGGTGTTGACAAAACGATGAGAAGAGTTTAATGTTAGTTTCATCAAATAACAACACGCGGAGGAAATTCATCATGAATAAAGCCATTATCATTACGAATCAAAATACTGCGTTGTTGCGTGATCGATTGTTGATTTAGTCGATCGCGGCATTTTCATATGCGGCCATCGACGAACGGTGGCTGCAACGCCACTGAAGCAAACTCGGTGGCTAGCCAATAGGGTCTAGCTATACACAAGCAATGTGTGAAGCTAGGGCCTATTTTTTATTTTCTCAACGCATCTCAAACAACTTTATGGAGGCAATACTTATGCGCAAACAGATCAAATTTTTCGATACGACATTACGTGACGGCGAACAAACCATTGGGGTCAACTTCTCGGTTGAACAAAAAGTTGAGATCGCCAAAGCCTTAGAGACTTGGGGCGTAGATTACATTGAAGCAGGATTTCCGATCGCTAGCCCAGAAGACTTCCGCGCCGTCAATGCCATTGCCAAAACCATCAAACATACTACTGTCACTGGCTTAGCCCGCTTGGTGCGCAAGGACATGGACGCCGTACGCGATGCCATTGCCCCAGCCCCGCATCAAATGCTCCACACGTTTATTGCCACTAGCCCGATCCATCGCCAATATAAGCTGCATATGACCAAAGCAGAAATGATCGCCAAAATTCGCGCTGATGTCGCTTATGGCAAATCGATGTTTGATGTGGTGGAATTCAGCCCAGAAGATGCTTCACGCACAGAACCAGACTTTTTAGTGGAAGCGGTGCAAGCGGCGATCGATGCTGGCGCCACCATGATCAACATTCCAGATACAGTCGGCTATGACGACCCAGAAGAATTCGGCGCGATTTTTGCCAACCTCAAAGCCCACATTGCTGAATTTGACCGTATCGAATGGGCGGCTCACACGCATAATGATCTCGGCATGGCGATGGCCAACGCGATGGCGGCGATCTAAAATGGCGCCACTCAAGTACAAGGGACGATCAATGGCTTAGGCGATCGCGCCGGTAACGTCGATGAGATCCAAGTGGCTGCAGCGATCCATGTGCGCGGGGATTTTTATGATGCGACAACCAACATCAACCTGCCAGAAACCAAGCGCGTTTCGGAACTGGTGGCACAAGCGTCAAGTATCGCCGTTGGGCCTAATCGACCGATCGTCGGCGCTAATGCCTTTGCCCATGAATCTGGGATTCATCAAGACGGCATGCTGAAAAATCGCCAAACTTATGAGATCTTAGTCCCAGAAGATGTGGGCATGCACACCAGCTTACCATTAGGCAAACTGTCAGGGTCACACGCGGTGATGAACAAACTCAACGAAATGGGCTATCATGTTGATCGCGCGATGATGACCGATATCTTTCCAATGTTTAAAGCGATCGCAGATGAAACTGACTTAGTGAAACCGGCGGAAATGGTTACCATGATGCAGGCGTATAAGACACAACAGCAACAACGCGCCTAACTTAAAAGACGACTGTGAAGGCAGTCGCCTTTTTTGCGCTGTGTCGCTATTTTGGCGGAACTGCTATGGAATCTGGCAGGTTCTTGTACCACTACACAAAACGGGAAACTGTATCATGAATCCTCAGTAGTACAGGCCATCAATGAGAACGATGCCATTTTTAGTGTAACCGCAATCTCGTGAAACAGCGAACGGACTAATGGTTTCACACCACCGCCAAAAAAGATTTTGCATTCGCATGAGAAAGCCAAAGAAAAGGCTTGCAAGATGCAAAGGAGGTGTTATACTAAGAATGTAAAATCTGTGACATGGTAATCACATTTTAGGAGGCACTTAGATGAAACAGTTAGACAAAACCGAAACCAACTATTGGGAAGGTTTCAACGGCGGCAACTGGCAACGCGAAATCGATGTTCGCGACTTCATTCAGCAAAACCTGACACAATACAATGGCGACGAAAGCTTTTTGGCTGGACCTACTGAAGCAACCACGACCTTGAACAATCAAGTTCTCAACTTGAAGAAGCAAGAACGTGCTGCTGGCGGGGTCCTTGATGCTGACACCAACGTGGTTGCCACGATCACAAGTCATGGCCCAGGCTACTTGAACAAAGACCTGGAAAAGATCGTTGGTTTGCAAACTGACAAGCCATTCAAGCGTGCGTTCATGCCATTTGGTGGCATCCGTATGGCTGAAGATGCGTTGGAATCTTATGGCTACAAGCCAGATCCAGAAATGCACAAGATCTTCACTGAATATCACAAGACCCATAACCAAGGTGTCTTTGATGTTTACACGCCAGACATGCGCAAAGCGCGTCACTACAAGATCGTGACTGGCTTGCCTGATGCTTATGCGCGTGGCCGGATCGTGGCTGATTTCCCACGTATCGCCATTTATGGGATCGATCGTTTGATGGCTGACAAGTTTGACGACTTCCAGCACATTGGCGATGGCGAAATGACGGATGATGTTATCCGCCTGCGTGAACAAGTTTCTGATCAATATCGGGCTTTAGGCGACATGAAGAAAATGGCTGCCAGCTATGGCTACGACATTTCCAAGCCTGCCACTAACGCCCAAGAAGCCATCCAGTGGATCTACTTTGGCTACTTGGCCGCAGTTAAGACCCAAAACGGTGCTGCGATGTCTGTTGGCCGTATCGATACCACGATCGATGCCTTTATCGAACGCGATATGAAGCGCGGTATCTTGAACGAAAGCCAAGCACAAGAATTGATCGACCACTTGGTGATGAAGTTACGGATGGTTCGCTTCATCCGGACTGAAGAATACAACGCCTTGTTCTCAGGCGACCCAATTTGGGCTACCTTGTCCTTAGGTGGCGTTGGCTTTGACGGTCGTCACCACATTACCAAGACGGCTTTCCGCTTCTTGAAGACTTTGGACAACATGGGTGCGGCTCCTGAACCAAACATCACGTTACTTTGGAGCGAAGCTTTGCCTGATGGCTTCAAGCGTTATGCCACTGAAGTTTCCATCACTAGTTCCACCATCCAATATGAAAACGATGATCTGATGCGGACTGAATGGGGCACTGACTACTACGGCATTGCCTGCTGTGTTTCCGCACAACCAATCAAAGACGGGGTTCAATTCTTTGGCGCTCGTGCTAACTTAGCCAAAGCGATCTTGTATGCGATCAACGGTGGTGTCGATGAAATCGGCGAAAAGCAAGTTGGTCCAGAAACCAAGCCAATCACTGATGAAGTGATCGACTATGATGACTTCATGAAGAAGTTCTCTGTTCAAGCTGACTGGTTAGCAGACGTTTATGTGAACGCCTTGAACGCTATCCAATACATGCATGACAAGTACTATTATGAAGCTGCCCAATTGGCATTGAAGGACACGCATTTGAACTACACCTTCGCCACTGGGATCTCTGGGTTCTCACATGCGGTTGACTCCATTTCTGCCATCAAGTATGGTAAAGTTCACGTCATCCGTGATGAAAAAGGTGTGGCAGTTGATTTCAAGGCTGAAAACAACGACTACCCACGCTATGGGAACAACGATGATCGTGCTGACAGCATTGCCGTTTGGCTGATCAAGTGGTTCTATGCGAAGATGAACACGCATCACTTGTATCACAATGCGAAGTTGTCCACTTCTGTTTTGACCATCACCTCTAACGTCGTTTATGGTAAGAACACTGGTACCACCCCTAACGGCCGTCAAAAAGGCGAACCATTCTCACCTGGTGCAAACCCTGCATACGGTGCTGAAAAGAACGGTGCTTTAGCTTCTCTGATGTCCACAGCGAAGATCCCTTATCACTATGCAACTGACGGGATCTCCAACACCTTTGGGGTAACCCCAAACACCTTAGGCCATGATGACGAAACGCGTAAGGATACTTTGGTCAACATGATCGACGGGTATATGCACAACAACGGGATGCATTTGAACATCAACGTCTTCAATAAAGAGACTTTGATCGATGCGCAAAAGCACCCAGAAGAATACCCAACCTTGACTGTGCGGGTATCTGGCTACTGCGTATACTTCGCTGATTTGACCAAGGAACAACAAGACGATGTTATCGCGCGGACGTTCTTTGAAGAAATGTAGTTTTCGTTAACGGTAAATGTGACAATAGACAAGAATTTCACAGTCATGCAGCGGGAGTCGCATTGCGGCTCCCGTTTTGCCTAAAGGCGCAAAATCATTTTGCGCTTTTAGGCAAAGCGACTTGTGCGACTGCAGTAGGGGGAATGATCATGAAATTATTTGAAAATACCAACACACCAACCAATTTGATGGATGTGGTGGAAACACCTGAAAACGGCCCGATCAAAGGTTATGTCCACTCAGTTGAAAGTTTTGGGGCAGTTGATGGCCCTGGCATTCGCTTCACCGCGTTTTTACAAGGGTGTCGGATGCGGTGTCAATATTGCCACAACCCTGATACTTGGAATATCGGCGTCGGCACGGAAATGACTGCCGATCAAGTGCTTGATGATGCCGAACGCTACAAAGCCTTTTGGGGCGATACTGGTGGGATCACTTGCTCTGGTGGCGAATCGTTGGTGCAAATCGACTTTTTGCTTGATCTGTTCACCAAAGCCAAAGCTCGTGGGATCTCCACGTGCTTGGATACATCAGGCAACCCGTTCACGCGCGATCAACCTTGGTTTGATAAGTTTGAGCAACTGATGGCAGTCACTGATATTTCCTTAGTTGATATCAAGCATATCAACTCTGCCGAACACAAGAAACTGACTGGTTTTGGCAATGAGAACATTTTGGATATGATCCAATACATGTCCAGTCATCACTGCGATATGTGGATCCGCCATGTCTTGGTGCCAGAACGCACCGATTATGATAATTATTTGACAGAATTAGGCGATTATATCAAGACTTTAAATAATGTGCAGAAAGTGGAAGTGCTTCCGTATCACACGTTAGGGGTCAAGAAATATCATGAATTAGGGATCGCTTATCCACTTGAAGGGATCGAACCGCCGACTCCTGATCGCATCAAGAACGCTGAAAAGCTCTTACACACCGCTGACTACACCGGTTACAAGACTTGGAAGCCTAAGAAGTAACATCTTTTTACAACAATAAGCTAGAAGTGACTTTTATAGTTGCTTCTTTTTTTGTAATACCTTATCATTAAGAAAGCATCTACTAAATCTAAGGAGAATATCGCCATGAAAACCCCTCAAGAAAGCATTTTCTCGTCGAAGACCCTGACATATTTCCTACAACTCGCAGACACGATGAATTATACCCAAGCCGCGCAACTGTTAGGCATCACGCAACCGGCATTGACCCAACAGATCAAAAAGCTTGAACGCACAGTTGGTACGCCGCTGTTTTACTCCATTGGCAAAAAACTGCGCTTGTCTGAAGCTGGCGTCACGATGTTGCATGCCACCCAGCAGATCTATGAAGTGCTCAATGTGGCCACAGATCGCATTCAAGAAGCCTCTGACGCGTCGAATGGGAAGATCAACATTGGGTTATTGGCATCGGTAGAAGACTCTGCATTTGACGCGTTTATTGCCGATTACTATACGCACAATCCCCATGTGCAAGTGACCTTGCGCATGCTGACGCGTCATGAGATCTGGGACAAGTTGGAAAATAACCAAATCGACTTGGCCGTGATGTACTTACCTGATGAAACCATCAAACATTGGGATCCTTATGCCACCAAGAAGATCATCGACGAATCCTTGGTATTTTTGCATCATGATCACGACATGTCCCATCGCAAGCGGGTCCGCTTAGCTGAAACCATTGCCCAGCCTTGGGTGACTTATCCAGAAGGGTATTTCTTAAATCAGTTCATCCATGAGAATTTCAAAAACAAAATGGTCGATGATCCGCGTTCAGTGGCCCAATTCACCACGCCTTATCAGCTGATGCAATTCATCAATCGCACTGGCGTGAACACCGCTTTACCTAACAGCTTCTATGAAGCCCATAAAGACCAGATCCATGCGTATGCGACGGCTTTTGAGCCTGGGATCAACTTTGAATTGTCTTTTGTTTACCGCAAACGTAAAATTCAGATCCCGCGGATCAAGCAATTCTTGGAATCGTTTGACGAATATTTCCAAGAATCAGATTATTTATCGCGGGTCGCTCAAAACCGTGTTAAACTGAATGAGTAATGCGAAAATCGTTTCAATTAAAGGAGCAAATTACTAATGACGACATTGATTTTTGGACATCAAAACCCTGATACTGACGCGATCACCAGCGCCATCACCTGGGCTGAATTTCAGCGTCAATCCGGCAACACGGATGTTGAAGCTGTCGCTTTAGGCACCCCCAACGACGAAACCAAGTTCGCCTTGGACACATTCAAGACCCCAGCACCACGCGTGATCGACGCTGCCAATGGCGCTGACGTGATGTTAGTTGACCACAACGAAGCCCAACAATCGGTTGCTGACCGTAAAGATTCCACGATCGTTTCCGTGGTCGATCATCACCGTTTTGCCAACTTTGAAACGGCTGCACCTTTGTTCATTCGCGCAGAACCAGTGGGCTCATGCAACTCCATCATTTACAAGATGTACAAGGAGAATGGTTTTGAGATCACCCCACAAATCGCTGGGTTGATGTTATCAGGCGCCATTTCTGATACCTTATTGCTCAAATCCCCAACCACCACTGACTTGGAACGCGAAATTTTGCCAGAATTGGCGAAGATCGCTGGCGTTGATTTGCAAGAATATGGCTTAAACATGTTAAAAGCCGGCACTAACTTAGCCGCCAAGTCTGATTTGGATATTGCTGAAGGCGACGCGAAGTCCTTTGATATGGGCGGCAAAACCGTTCGCATCGGCCAAGTCAACGTGGTGGATCTCAACGAGATCTATGCGCGCCAAGCTGACATTGAAGCCACTTTGAAAGCTGAAAGCGAAAAGAATGGTTACGACTTGTTCTTATTGGTTGCCACTGATATCTTGAACTCCAACTCCACTGGTTTGGCTTTTGGTGAAGGCAAAGACAAGCTTGAAGCTGCTTTTGGCACCAAGTTCGACGCCGATGCACGTTTGGCTTTACCGGGTGTGGTTTCACGTAAGAAACAAGTGGTCCCACCATTACAAAAGGCTTTTGAAGCTTAATATCGTCTGTAAAGCCGCGTGTGTTGCGCGGCTTTTTTGCTAGGAGGGAACAAATATGGAAAAAGCCCAACAAATCGACAGCATTGTCAAATTCTCCAACGCTTTTGGTCCTAGCGGTTTTGAACAACCGGTAGTCAAAGCTTATCGCGACGCAGTGGCTGATTTTGGCACCACAAAAATCGATGGGATGTTTAACGCCATCACCAAGCGGCAGGGGAACACAGGGGAGCAGCCGGTGGTGCAATTAGACGCCCATGCTGATGAAGTTGGCTTATTGGTGCAAGCAGTGCGCCCCAGCGGCTTGTTGAAATTCGTCACGTTAGGTGGGTTTGTGCCAACTAATGTCCCAGCCATGCGGGTGCTCGTCCGTAATCGTCGCGGCGAATATATTCCCGGGGTCGTCGCCACCAAGCCGCCGCATTTTATGACGGCAGCAGAGCGCAATGCCGTGCCCAGCATCGCTGAAATGAGCGTTGACGTCGGTAGCACCAGCCGCGAAGAAACCATCAAGGATTATGCCATCGATACTGGTTGTCCGATCGTACCAGATGTGGCTTGCACTTATGACGATGCGCACGGAATGTTTTTTGGAAAAGCCTTTGATGATCGCGTTGGCGTAGCTGCCATGGTCGACACGTTAACCACGCTTGATGGCGAAAATTTGAATGTTGATGTGGTGGCTGGTTTATCCACGCAAGAAGAAGTCGGCTTGCGTGGCGCTTATGTCACAGCGCGCAAGATCCAAGCAGATTTGGCGATCGTGTATGAAGGCGTACCGTGTGATGACACCTTTGAACCAGATTGGCTGAGCCAAACGCGCTTAAAAGCTGGTCCGATGTTGCGTGATCTGGACACCACATACATTGCCAATCCAGCATTTCAGCAGTTCACAGCGGATCTGGCTGATGAATTGCACTTGCCATACACGCGTGCCGTGCGCACTGGTGGCGGCCAAGATGGTGCTGCGATCGGTTATTGGCAAGGTGTGCCAACGATCGTCGTCGGCATCCCAGTGCGTTATGAGCACACCGCATACAACTATACGGCCTTAAGCGATTTTCAAGCAGCAACCAGCTTGGTGAATGAATTATTACGCCGATTGGATGCTGAAACGATCGCTAGTTTCAATTCAGTCGATTAACATCGCAAAATGACCTTAGGCGCAGCTCAGCGCTTAAGGTCATTTTTTTCGGGAAAATTCTGCGGTTGCAAATGTGCACGAGAAAGTTTGTCGACGCATAGTTGTTCAGCAACACAAGCCAGCGCGACTCACAGCGCGTTGTGAGCACACGAGCTGAAGTGCTGTGCAACTTGGTTGGCGGCAGGTCAGCTGGCATCAGCATCAAGCGCGATTTGCGCGCAGTTTACAGTTTAGTTAATCGGATGATCCAAGCGAATTTGGCTTGGATCAACTCCGGTTGCGTTACTTCGTATAATATATATTATGTAAACTAGAATAGGAGAATGAATTTCCAGGAAAAATATCAGATTGCCCTTCTGTTTTTGAGCCAACAAACGCATGGTGACCTCACCAAAGAATTTAACGGTATGAGTTTGAGTTCTTGAGCGATTCTCGTTCAGCTCAAGCCGAGCTAGAATGCGCATGGCAACCCATGAGCGTAATTTGTTATGGATAATGGTTTGATGCTGATTTCCGCATTGCTGTGCTGGTCAGTGTCGCGTTTGCGAACTTTGCACCATGATCATACCATCCAGCGATACAAACGTATTTACCGATAAGAAGTTCCAAGTTTGTCTCGTTTGACTGCAGTCCTTATATGAACGATTGCAATCGAATGGATCATATTGAACAAATCGTGCGACACAAAGTAAGAGCCACAGAACTAGTGCCTGTGACCCTCCGGAAATATGTTAGTCAGCGCCTGGAGTCAACCATTATTTTGAACGTGATTGGCATACAGCAAGATACTTATAACGACGACACTGATGATTGCACCACAAACCAAACTCAACCACCAGTAGCTGGTTGGTAAAACAAACCAGAAGAATACGGCACTGGCCGCCAGCCATACGAGTAAGCCCACCGCGAGAAGCTGGCGCAGGCTTTTCTTAGGTGTATCATACATTGGCACGGAAACGTTGACTGACAGCACCACCAAAACATAACCGCCAACCATCAATGCTGAAAATAGCGGGTTATGATACGATACTATTGCCATCAAATTGTTGCCACGGACAATTTGCAGGATTAAGGCACCAATGATAAACACATTTTCCGCGATAAATGCTAAACGGATATTTCGAAGATTTCGTACGATCAGCCGTTCATCTTTAATTTTCTTCATGGTCTTCCCCCACCCAAAATACCGGATCAAGCGTCTCATTAAGTTGCTGACAGATGCCAATGCACAGTTTCAACGAAGGGTTGTAGTCGCCCTTTTCAATCAAACTCAGTGTTTGACGGGTAATGCCAACGGCCTCAGCCACCTCTTTTTGAGTCAAGCCGCGAGCCAGCCGAAGTGTTCTCACCTTATTTTGCAAGCAGATACCTCCAATGGAAAATATACATTCCATTTATACGTAAATTATATATGACGTTAAGGACGCTTGCAACCCTTTTCAGATTGATTGTTAGCATCGGCAGAGTTGTGATCGGGTAGTTCTGTATTTCTGGCTTTTTAGAAGCCCTCGTATCGAGACTGTGGTGGTGACCTTGCATCTTACCTGAGGTACAACGATTGTTGCTATAATTTTCGAGTGCCACGCGCAGAAGTGTGTGATAGATAGCGGCTGTCATTTACACCTTAGAAGACATATAAATACTAGCTATATGCCGCTTCGTTGAACCAAATCTATTGCAGCATCACATGTTTGCTCGTAAGCGATTCCTCGTGCGTACTCGTTGGCTATCTGATATTTAGACCATAGTTTTTCAAGTGTTGGGTCTGAACGCAGGGCTTGAATAGTTTGCACATATTTTGGCAATAATGACTCTGTTCCTCGAAGTTTTGCTGTCGCCAATAATGCAACTTTAAGCGTTTGAAAGTCAATATTTTGGATTTGAATTTTGTCAAATAGAAATAGGTCATAATAGTCCTTCAATCTCGTATTCAAATCTTTTCGCGCTACCATAGATTCAAGCTTTTCGGCTAAAATTGTCTCTCGATTATACGCCATAACCATAACTTCTTGGTCGTTAAAGATTGTGTGATGATGCCACGAAATCTCGCGTGGCGTGATTGTATCTCCAGTTGACACATCAATCTTGGTATTGATTTCACTTGCATATATTTTAGCCGTCAGGTGAATACGAAAGCCAGCGTAATCTTCCGCGACGCGAATATCGTCAATCTTATCCATACTGAGTGTCACATTGCCGTCTGAATCATTCATGTTGACAATTTCAGTGAATACTTTAAGAATTTCCGTTTTGGTGACCGGTATTCCTTTAACAGATGTATCAAGGTCTCGGGTTGATCTGGTATCGACGCCCAGCATAGATGCAATTAAGAAGCCGCCTTTTAAAATAAGATTATTTCGATATGCAGAACGTGAAATTCAGTCAACAATTTCGTCAAGAACGACCTCTTGCATTAACAGTTGCGGATCAATATGCTTCTCTCTGGCAAGATTGCGTACCTTCGCCTTAAATTGCTGACCATTAGTGAAACCGAGTTTCAAAGTAATACCTCCATGTAAGCTCTGATTTTTGCTTTTACCTTGAAAATTTCACTGTACTCGCTTAGACGATGCAAGTTTTTGTCCTTCATTTGCGCATACGCCACCATTGCCTGTTTAATGGTTTCGACATCAGAAGCGTCACGCGTTCTTAAAATATCGCATAACGTTCGTTCAATATTGTAAGTGCGCACAAGATGTTGTCCTGGACTTTTAATCGTCTCAACGCCCAACCCCTGCCACTCTGCTTTTTGCTGATAGACTTGGACTGGGTATCGGTCAATGGCCGTCGGGTGGTAGCCCAATGGAAAATTCATCTGGTAGGTGCCCGGTGTTCGATCAATCATGCCATGCAAAAACAACGCAGTGTCTTTGAAGTAGACGCCTTTACTGAATCGATATTGAAGGATATACATATCGTCTTCAAAAATTGCTGGATCAATGTACACACCGCGATCCACCCGCTCCAATTTGCCTTCACTGGTGAGATCGCTCAACAAGTGCGGATTAATTCCTGCAGCTGAAGCTTGTTGTCGGGTAATCTGGCCGTTGTTTCTTCTTAAGATTTCGCTCAATATATCAATTTGCATCACGCCACCCCCGTTCAAACACAATTATAGCACATGAGTACGTTTGAATGTGCTAATGACAGTTTCTATCGCACATGTTTTCGATTGGGTTAAAATTCTCATATTTCTATATGGGCTACAATTTAAATCAATCTGCGTGTAAATATACGCTGTATATTCACACGTCAAAGTACATCCAGTAGCGCCCAGCTCTTGCTACCGAAAGATTCATCACACTAGAACCTTATCAGATAAGGGCTGGCGGGGTGTTTGTTGCACTTGATGTTGGACGCCACAACTAGAATAGGAGAATGAATTTCCAGGAAAAATATCAGATTGCTCTTCTGTTTTTGAGCCAACAAACGCATGGTGACCTCACCAAAGAATTTGGCAGTATAAGTTTGAGTTCTTGAGCGATTCTTGCTCAGTTCAAGCCGATCTGAAACGTGCACAGTAACCGTAAATAACGATTTGAATGCTGATTTCCGCATTGTTGTGTCGATCAGCATTGCATTCTCGAATTCTGCATCATGATCACACGTTAGCCGATAACACGTGCCGACATGCAACCATTCATTGCTATTTCATGGTATGTATTTTCAATTTGGTCATTCAGCGTTACGCTCACAAACTCTGCACCATGATTTGCCTTCAGTGATTATCAAAATGATTTTTATCCAATGTTATTCACCGACCCGAGCATCCGCCAAGGCCATGAATGTATGCCTTGTACGCCGTTCATGAACGTCACGAGGACTTTTGTGCTGGATCGTGATTTGCAATACGCAATAAACGTCCATCGAGACGTTCTGGTTACGCTGATGCACGCAAAAAGCACAGCCTGGTTCGACTGTGCTTTGATGTTCTTATTGTGCAACGATATTCAGTCAATGCCAAATTTGTAAGTATGCCATGAGTGCAAACCACGCCCAAGCAACTACTAACCAGCGCCGGCGCCGATGGTCTTGTGGCAAGGTCCAGATGATGGCCAGTGGTAACAACATCATCACATAGTTTCCGAGAGTTGTTGTAACTGGCGTGTGTACTTGAGGCTTATGTGCGCGCACAACCAAGGTAATGATGAGCAACAGTGCCCACACGCCAATGGTTGCCAAGTTGGCGCCGGTTAATTTCAAATGTTCTCGATTAGGTTTCATTTTCATACCTCGCATGTTGGTGTGAGAGAACTCGGAAACGGTCTCAGCTGTTTCACGTTATCTGGAACGTACAACTAGGCGCGACTCTAGCGCGACTCGCCACGTGTGTTCGAGAATCCAGGCGATCAGTGCAATCTGCCAAGCCATATTAAATAGTGTATCTCCTGTCCCGTGCGTCCAGAACTTTGCTCGACCGAAAATGCGATATTGGAACGCTGATAGGACCACACTGATGATCAATGCAGCAAAAATCCCAAATCCCCAGCTCCAACGGTGGATCTGTTTTTTGATGCCAGGAAAAGCTTCATCTGGTAACGTTTCGATGACTTCACCCACGCGGCTTTTTCGCAGGAACCAAACTAGCGGAAGTGCGTAGAGTCCCAACCATATCAGCAAGGCACCGCTCGCAGGAAGCAGTGAAGGTGGGATTACGAACGGTGAAAGACAAAACACCAGTAACATACACAACGGCAGGAGCATTGCCCGCCATCCTAGGACAGAATCTGCGTGTGTCAGTGCTTCGTCGCTAAGCACTGGCAGACCAAAAATATAACGATAACCCCACTTTTTCATTGCACATTCCCTTTCACCATCACTGGTTTGCGCATAAACGACCTATCTAGATCTATGTATCCCCCGTTCAAACATAGTTATCGCATAAAAGTGTGTTTGAACGGGCTAATAGCAATTTCTATCTCACATGCTCCTGATTGGTTTTATATTCTCATATTTCTGTAGGGACCGCAACTGAAACTAATTAGCGTTTAGATATACGCTACATATTTATCAAAGTACTACTAAATAGTAGGCTTCTGCTTCATCCAATGCGACGAGGCTTCTCCGCTTTTGTACGATCATATATGATATAATCAACAGGCAGAAAGTTGATGACGGTTGGCAAATCCAATCACATTGCGAGGTGGTCGCCTATGGGTGATGATCAAACTCTAAGTGGAAGGAGGTGCCTTGTTGATTCCCGTTGCTGATGCAATCATGATGATGATCGGTTTTGGTAGCTTAATTGTTGCCATACTCGGACTAGTGGTTGTAATCGTTAAAGCGATGACCGAAGACAACAAAAAAGATCGTCGGTAAACTTCTGCGCAGGAGTTGACGATCTTTGAGGTCTTCAATTAATGCCAGCCGTCTTAAACGGTCTGCATGGAGCGGTGTGTTCGTAGCGCACCGTTCTTTTTGTACTTTAATTATACCACACAAGATCGATGATCAGAAGACACATTAATTGCAAGGTTCGTGAGTTGCGTTAGCCCCGTTATTCGTAACACCATCACATCTGGTTGAAAGTGGATGATTGCAATTGGTGCCGTCACAATACTGGAAAATGACGACCAAGCAACTTCCTCCGCGGTGATTTGTGGAATCTACCGTGATCAAAGTCGCCTTCATACTTGATTAGTCTTTGCTGAGCCACGAATAATCAGATTGATTGCCAATAATAGATCACACAGTCGTCCAATCGCCAAGCAGATCCAAGATCGCTTCAGCGTCACGCTTTGATAGAGAAACACTTGACTTGCCAACAACACCCCTGAGTATGAACGACAATGGCGATTGATCATGGCAACAACAAACGCTATTGCACCTGAGCAACAATCAAAACAGCCTGGCATAGTGTGACGATTTTCTTGCTACAAGCGATCTAGTGTCCGGTCGTAAATGCGGTGTAGGTCACGTATCGCACGCGGTTAGCCATAAAGTGGATCTCAACGAGGTAATTTGCGACAACGTTATACTTGGTCGTTAGATTCTTCGTTGCAAATAGATCAGTCAACCGGACTTGGTACTGATCGTCGCTTATCCTTGATAAGCCATAGCGCCTGGTGATCGTTTTTGCTCGATTGTCGTAATCTGTGGCAATCAAGTGCAGCGTAGGCTTGCCTTCCAAGGCGATGGGCTTCTTATTGGCGACAAAGCGAAAGTTAAGCGTCATCGGCTTACCGTTGAATTCTAGTAGCGGCCCGGCACCGTCTAAATTGAGAACGGATCTTTCAATTTTCTGGCGCTGTTTGGCCGTTTTTTGATCAATTTCACTTTGCCGATAAGTACGGATCCACGGTGCGCGTTTGTCACCAGGAATCGCATATGTGGTCAAAACATCCGACGAACTCCAATTTCGATCTGTGCCTTTGATCAAAAAGTAACCGACGCTCCCTACCAATACCACGATTATCAAAAGCGCTAATGCTAGCCAGCGGTGCTGTTTTGTCATCGCTTTTCTCCTTATAAAAGTGAATGAAATATCGTCTGTGTGTCACTTGAAGTGCAAGACAGAAGTTAGACAAAGGATTGCACTTCAACTATGGTCGCCGGTTTGATGATGCGCTTTTATTTATGACTGATCGATTGCCTTCAGACGTGTGAGGACTATCTGAATCGCTTCAAGTGAAGGTACGATCGTTTGACTTTTGCCTGGACGAGTCAGTTCCCAATCGATGGAACCGTTGTTGCTTTGACCTGATAACTTCTTTAAGTCTTCGGCAGTATAGCCTAAGCGGTCGGCTAACTGCCACATGACGTTCAGTTCCCGTTTGGCTTGGCGGCGCTTAGTGATGAGAATCACCGGTAAAGCAATCACGGTGATCAACGCAAAAGCGCCGGACACGACAGGAATATCGATCGTCGTCAAGCCAACAACAATCGAATCGAAGTGATGCGTCTTCAAGGGATGAGCCAAAATCTACCTCCTAATTTCCTGCACAAATCGACCTGTGCATATCTCCAGATGAGTGTAGTTTTCAGGTTTAACGCCCGCCTCCCATCGCTCAATTCGCGTCTTGTGACATCAGCGTCGACATTTGGGCAAATGACAGCCCAAATGTTGTCACGTCGTAACGGTCAGGCAACAAGATCGAGTGTTTTGCCAGTTCTGCGGCGGCAGTTGAATATGTCACCGGCGAAGGCGAAACGGTATAAATTGGCGCACCAGTGAAAGTGTGCTGGCCGGAATTGGTGATCTGCGCGGTGATACAACTTCTAAAATAGCCGTGAAATAACATTTTAGTTCTCACCGCTAAAGTCGGTGTTGCATGGCCAAGCACGAAGCATGCGATCACACCGTATACGATGATGGAAAGGACACGGTTCAGCGTCCACGATTGTTTGTGCATCTTGAGTTCCTCGAAGTTTAATGTTAAACCGCTCACCTGTATCAAGTCCAAGGCTTTGATCATGCACTTAGTTTGCCACAAGAAGCAAATTGAAATGCAGCTACCAATGCGCATGTCTTTGCTTCTAAATTGCCAGCTATTCGTTATCGCCTAAAGGAGCGGCCGATCTTCGCCAGTTGTTCTTCGGACAATGCGCGCACTGCCCAAAGAATGCCATACTTGACGCCAAATGCGATCAGAAAAAATACGATTGCCGCCATCAGTGGATATGCGATGAAGAAAAGCAAGGTGCCCATGATGTATCCTCCTCCAAAAAACGTTACGTCAGCCAGCTGAGGTGTTGCCAGGAATTCATATATTGACATTGTAAGCTCTTTCATTAATAAGTACAAATATTTTAGTTAATGCAAGTAGACAACAGCGAAATACTGAAATAAGTTCTCGCAATTGGACGTCGACCAAGATCAAGCGAGGATTCGATAATTCAGCCTAGACACACTAACGCCGCAACTCGACGCCTGACACCGGTTAAAAAACGGTTGGCCGAAGTTGATGCCAAAGCTTCTGGCAACTGTGAAGATCTTGCCTATTTGATCAAATTTAGACTGAAATCCGATATTTCGATAATTATAGAATTAACGAACCATGCTTACAAAGTCTTCAAAAACCCTGGCAGCACCCCATCGAAAACGATTTGATTCAACTCGACTGATTTGGTTTGGCCTTGACGCGCGATCGTAACTAATCCCGCTTCTTGCATGATCTTAAGGTGATAAGAGGCTGTTGACTTGCCCACATCAAGTTGACTTACAAGCGTGGCATAAGCCATCTGGTTATGTTGCTCATGTAAAAGGCGCACGATCGTCAGCCGATTCTCGTCGGCTAACGCTTTGAAAATTTTGACACGCCATTCATCATTGCTGATCGATTGTTTGATATTCATAGAATTATCACACCATGTCCTTTTTGCCATTTTATTAGCTGAAACCGTTGCGTTTAATCGCCGCCTAGAATCTGCCGGATCCCACCGCGCGCATGTGCCACATCACCTGACCAGCGCGGGATCAAGTGACAATGCGCATGCCACACGCTTTGTCCACCAGCGGTATTGACATTAAACCCAACGTTATAGCCATCTGGATGGCTGGTTTGGTCAAGGCGGACTTTGCCGCGTTGGAGTAAATCTTGAATGGCAATCAATTCATCTGGTGTCAACGCAAAGAAATCATGACAGTGACGCTTAGGAATCACCAACAAGTGCCCTGGCGACACAGGGCTACGGTCTTCAAACGCCAAGGCTAAGTCATTTTGATCCACGATCCGCTGATCTGGTAAGCGACAAAATGGACACCAACGCTCCAGACACACGCGTTGGTTGGCGTCTGGTTCAAGTCCAACTTTTCTGATGAAGCCAAATTTTTGATAAAAGTCAACCGCCTTGAGTGACGCTGAGATCTCAATGCGACAGGCGTATTCGGCTAGTGGGTCGTGTAATAATGTGGTCATCAGCTGGCTTTTGACGCCTTGTCCTTGCATTTCCGGGGTGACAATGAGGCCAAACAATCTCGCTTCATCGCTTTTGCCTGGATAAGCGCCGATTGCCCCACACGCGGTGATGCCAGAATTGGTGACCCCGACGTAACAGTGCGTGTGGGGCGCTTGGTCGATGACCCATTCAGGGGTCAGCTCATATGCGTTATTGTTGCAGGTTGTGGTTGTCGAAACGCGTGCCACTAATGCCGCTACTGACGCGGCATCTGCAGGCTGAAACCGCCGAAAGTTCATGTTACGTCACCCCTTCACAATTTTAATCATAGTATACCGCGACGCCATCAAAAAAGCGCCCACCGATGATGGACGCTTTAGCCTATAAAGTCGGCAACGCTGGTTTGGAGAAATAATACCCTTGAAATAGCTTGATCCCAAGGGATTTGGCATACGCCACTTCTTCAGCGTTTTCGACGCCTTCTAAAATAAAGTCCAAGTGACATTCCAGGCTGACTTGATACCAAAAATCGATCCGTTCGCGCATTTTTTTAGCGGAATTGGCTTCGCGCAAGTTTTGCATGGCGAACTTCACACCATCAACATATGGCAGCAAGTCGCGCACCACTTCAAAAGAGTTGTCTGAGCCAACATCATCGATATCGATCCGCACCCCACCAGTGCGATAAATCGCCGTGATCTGGCGCGTCGTCATGATGTCTGGGACATCAGTCACTTCTACCGTGAGCTCCTCTGGGCCAAAGGGTTCGTTTTTAAAGGCAGTCAACACTTCAGCGACGTGTTCATCAGCAAATTGCGCGGTAGTCAAGTTGATGGCGATGCGGCGCGTGTCGCACACGGCTAAGGCTTTTTGCATCAAGTTGACTTGGGTCTCAACGGAAATATCAAACATGTCCGGCAAGATCCAGCGGTCATGTTCATGATCAAATAAGCGCAGTAGCAGTTCGTTGCGGTAGCGTTCAGGCGTGCCGTTGGCAACAGTCATGATGCCTTGGGTGAAGTAAGAATATGTGGCGATCAAATCATTGGCGCCTTTGGTACGGATCGTTTCGCCTTCAACAGTGATCGTGTCGCGTCCGGCACGTTTGGATAAATACAAATTGTCATCGGCGCGCTTGTAGGTGTCGTCAATGTTTTGATCGCTGGCGCGCACTTGGGTCAACCCCATGGATAACGTCACCGCTACGTCAAAATCCTCATAGTGATAATGCGCTTTGCGCACCGCCGTCCAACAAGCGGTGATGATCGGTAGCACTTGCGCCGGTTGCATGTCGGGAAACACGATATTGAATTCTTCTCCGCCAGTGCGGTAAATATGATGCGCTTGCCCATATTGGGTCAACACGTCAGACAAGGTGGTGGCCACCCCAATCAAAATGGCATTACCGGCTAAATGGCCGTAATGATCATTGATCTGCTTGAAGTGATCGATATCCAGTGCGACCAAAGACAGTGGCTGGGCTTCAAGTTTGGCGGCATCAAACAGCTGGGTGACGTCAGCTTGATACAAGGAGTAGGTTTTGGCATTGGTGAGTTGGTCGTAATTGGCCAACTTGGCCAAACGCGCATTGTTAACGGCGGCGCGATGCTGGCGGATCCAAAACAACGTGGCAGCACCGGCAATGGCCATAAACATCACGATACTGCGCATCACGATGGTCAAGCGTTCATCAGGGGCGGTGAATGTTGGCAACAAGGTCCAAAACACGGTGCCCATATAAGCAAAAATTGCCAAGCTGCCCCAAACGGTATGCCGAGCTTGATGCCGAAAGACTCGCATGATCACCACGCCGATCGTCAGCAACACCAGAGACACCACAAATTCTGGCCGCAAAAAGCCAGTGGCGTGATGCATCAGCCAAATCGACAACACCCCGCCGATGCGAACGGCGAGTTCCCACCAGGTGATACCGGTATCAAGTAATGGAAAGACCATTAAAAACAAGCCGAGATCATGAAACATCACCGAATTGGAGCCGACGACATCCCCCATAATGTGTAACATTGCCCCAACGCCGACTGCCATGACCATTAATAACACGCGAGCCGCAAAACGGCGGGCTTTTTTATGATTCAGATCAAAGGCATATTGATACAGTTCTTGGTAATGGCGGACAAATCCTGACGCGAAAAAAATTGCGATCAATACTTGGGCAAACCATACCGGCCATGCGAGTTGTTGTAGCATCATCACCATGTTGACGTGGACGCCAAGCACACTCATTTCCATTATTGCGTTTTCCCCCTGCCTACACAAACATTTCTCAAGCATACCCTTAAATGCGACGCGGCACAATCACCATTTTCATTAATATTTTCAATTTATTGCATCAAAAAACGGTACTGAGCCGGTACCGTTTCAAAGGTCATTGCTCGGCTAATAATTGGTCGAGTTGGTGTAAGTTTGAGGCAAACGCGGCGTCGATCAGCGGGTTCAACACGGACCGTGGTAACGCTGGGGCTTTGGTGACCAACAAGGTTTGGTCGACTTGGGTGCCTAATGGGGTTTCACGTAACGCAAAAATCAATTGGTACTGGTGGTCTTCACTGCGATAGCCCACCAGTTTGGAGCCGGTGAACACTTGCCAGTTCAACTGGCTGGTGATCGGCGATAATTGTTTGAAGCGCGCCGGATCGCTGAGCCAGGTTTTGACGGTGACGAAAGTGGCATTGATATGATGTGAATTGACAAACAAGATCTGCATGTTGATCCCTCCAGTGAATTGATTGGCTCATGAATAGATTACGCAAAAAAACGCGATTTCATCTTTTGACCGTTCAATTTCTGGAAAAATCTCAAATTCAAGTCAAAAAAACTCGCGATTTATTCGCGAGTTTGAAATTGGCCAGCCAAGACTTGTTTTAAAACTTGTACCACGCCATAGTCATCATTCGAGCCAGTGTGCAAATGCGCATATGGCGCCATGCCGGGATTGGCATTGGCCACTAAGTACCCGTACTTCACAAAGCTGAGCATTTGCGCATCATTGAACGTGTCGCCAAACGCCATCATATGTTCAGGAGCAATGTGGCGCAATTCCCCGATCTGTGCCATGGCAGTGCCTTTGTTCACGTGTTGGGGCATGATATCGATCCATACCGGACCAGACACTGCCGCAGAGAAACGCTCCCCGAATTGCGGTTGGATCACGTTTGCAAACACTTGTTCGGCATCCCCGTTGGGCAGATACAACGTCACTTTATCCGCTTCACCTTGCCAGTCACTGAGATCATCTAAATAATCCAAATTATGGTAGAACTCGCGATAAACGCTGTCATATTGGCGATCGATGCTTGGCGCGATGGCCCCATCGATGCCACAGATCAAGGGACGAACATCTGTTTGGGATAACGCGGTTTGCACCATTTGCATGATCGCCGCTTGCGGTAACAAGTTCTTGGCGACGATGCGCCCGCGATCCGCGATCACGCCACCGTTATCAGAGATCAATACCAATGAATCCGCGTGTTTGGGAAAAATCGCCTTTAAGGTATATAGCGGCCGGCCAGAGGCGATGGCAAATTGGATCCCGGCTTGATCTAAGGCGTCGAGCGTTTGGTCAAAATGTGGTGGCAACTCCCCGGCTTCAGTCAGCAAGGTGTGGTCCATATCAGTGGCGATCAATTGTACGTCTAGCATGTTGTGCTCCTTTTACATCAGTCAATCGCCATCATATCACATTATTTCGACTGGTAAAAGCGCCTGATCAAGGCTTGGATCGCCGCATTGTCAGCTGGTTGGCCAAACGTCAGCCGCAGCCAATCTGGTTTTAAGCCGTTGCGCAACAAGTAGCCGTGTTGCAACAAATACTGGTGCAAGTCATTGGCTTGTGGCGCGTGAAAGAAAATAAAGTTGGCTTGGCTTTGGCAATACCTGATTCCCACTTCATCAAAGAAAGCTTCAAACTGGGCGCGCGCTTGAGCCACTTTTTGTTGGATGTCTGAGACAAACTTGGTGTCGTTCAATGCCGCTAACGCAGCCACTTGCGACACGCTGTTTAAATTATAGGGCAAGCGCACCGCTTGCATGGCCGAGATCAAGGCTTTGGGGATGATCGCATAACCCACGCGCATCGCCGCTAACCCATAGATCTTAGAAAATGTGCGCATCACGACAATGTTGTCGAATTCATCCAACAACTGCACCGCAGAGCCGTTTTCTTGGGTGACGAATTCCATATAGGCTTCATCGATCATCACCAACACATGCTTAGGGATTTGCTGCAACAACTTGCGCAAGTCGGCGAGTGGCGTGTAAGTGCCAGTGGGGTTGTTAGGGTTGCATAACCACAACAGCTTGGTTTTTGGCGTGATGGCTTGCACCAACCCGCCTAGATCAAAGCGACCATCGTCTTGGACTGGCACATCGATGATGTGAGCCCCTTCGATTTGGCAGTGCAGTTTGTATTCCCCAAAGGTCGGCCAAGGCTCGACCACCTCATCGCCGACTTCTAAGAAAGTCCGTGCAGTCAATTCGATCACCTCGTCTAACCCGCAGCCAAACAGCAATTGGTCAGGATCAACGTTGAGTTTCGTGGCAACTCCAAGACGCAAGGCGTTGGCATCCCCATCTGGGTATAAGCGCGTGGTGGCAAAATCAAACCCTTGGATCGCTTGTTTAACTGCGGCAGAGGTGCCAAAAGGATTTTCGTTGGCAGATAAGCGGGTGATCTTAGCGACACCAGTTTGTTTTTCTAAGTCGGCTAAAGGCGTTTCTGGGATATAAGGGTCAAGTTGGGCAATGGTTTTTTTCAGCATCGCAAACCTCCTAGAGTTTTTTGATTGCAGGGCGTTCTTTTAGTTTCTTGACGTCACTTGGGCCGATACGGCTGGCTAATTCAGTTTGGATCTGATCGACTGAAATGCCGCGCTGGGCCATCAAGACCAAAACGTTGTAAGTGAGATCAGCGATTTCTAAGATCAAGTCTGGATCCGACGGGTTTTTAGCCGCGACGATCACTTCTGTGGCTTCTTCGCCGGTTTTTTTCAAGATCTTATCCAGCCCTTTGGAAAACAAATAATCAGTGTACGAGCCTGGTTGCGGATTGGCTTTGCGATCAGCAATCACCGCTTCAAGTTCGTGTAAGGATTGTTTAGCCATGCAAAAGCGCTCCTTTCTCATCGCGATAAAAGCAACTGGTGTGGCCGGTGTGACAAGCCGGACCAGCTGGGATCACGTTGATCAACACACAATCTTCATCGCAATCCACCGCAATGCTTTCAACCACTTGGGTGTTGCCAGAAGTTTCGCCTTTGTGCCACAAGGTTTTGCGCGAACGCGACCAAAACCAAGTTTGCTTGGTGGCATTGGTTTTCTCCCAAGCTTCTTGATTCAAATAAGCGACCATCAATACTTGGTGCGTGTTGGCGTCTTGCACCACCGCAGTGACCAAGCCGTCGCCTTTATCAAAATCTAATTTGATCATCGCACTAACACCCCATTTGCTTTGAGTTGGGCTTTGACTTGCGGGATCGTCAATTCGCCAAAATGAAACACTGAAGCCGCCAACCCAGCGTCAACGGTGGTTTGGGTAAATAAATCGGTGAAATCTTGGATCGACCCAGCGCCACCAGAGGCAATGATCGGCACATTCACCGCTTGCGTCAGCGCTTGATATAAATCCAGATCAAAGCCGGCTTTGGTGCCGTCTTGATCCATTGACGTGACCAACAATTCGCCAGCACCTAAGGCCACCACTTGTTTGGCCCATTCAATGGCATCTAGATCAACTGGGGTGCGGCCACCGTCGATCACCACTTGAAAGCCAGTGGCATTTTTGCGCACATCGATGGCCACGACGATACATTGGCGACCAAATTTTTCTGCGCCTTGGGTGATCAAGTCTGGCTGGCGCACTGCCGCGGAGTTTAAGGACACTTTATCTGCGCCGGCTTTCAGCAGTGCTTGCATGTCGTCGACTGAATGGATCCCCCCGCCAACCGTTAAAGGCATGAAGACTTGGCTGGCAACGGACTCGATGGTGTCGACCATGGTTTTGCGGTGGTCAACAGTGGCGGTGATATCTAAAAATACCAACTCGTCGGCACCTTGTTGCTCATAAGCGGCGGCAATTTCGGTGGGGTCACCGACGTCAGTTAAATCGACAAAGTTGACCCCTTTTTTCACGCGGCCTTGATCCACGTCTAAACATGGAATAATGCGTTTGGTGATCATATCTTACCCCTCCAGTGCTTTTAAGTCGGCTAACGTGATACTACCTGCGGCTAAGGCTTTGCCAACGATGGCGACGTTGATGCCAGCCGCTTTTAACGCGGTTAAGTCGGCTGGTTCATGCATGCCGCCAGACGCGACGAACGTGAGCGTTGGAAACTGTTGATGCAAAGCTGATAGCATGTCGACATTGGGGCCGCTTAAAGTGCCGTCTTTTTCAATGTCAGTGACGATAAAGGTTTGGGCGCCGACTTGTTGCATCGCAGCCACTAATTCACTGCACGACACATCTGAGTCTTTGAGCCAACCTTCTGTGGCGACGCGATCGTGTAACGCATCGATGCCAATGACGATTTTATCTGCGCCAAATTGGTCTAAGGCCGCTTTGGTCAATTGCGGGTCTTTGAGCGCCACTGACCCTAAGATCACCCGATCGACGCCTTTGGCCAAATAGTCTTGAATGCTTTCAAGGCTGCGAATGCCGCCGCCGACTTCGATAAAGAGATCAGTGGCTTCGCGGATACGCTGGATCATCGCCACATTTTTAGGGGCACCGGCTTTGGCGCCGTCTAAGTCCACCAAGTGCAAATGCGTCAACCCAGCGGCTTGAAAACTTTTAGCTTGGGCCACAGGATCTGCGGCAATGGTGGTTTTTTTGGCGTAATCGCCTTGGTATAAGCGCACTGATCGGCCTTGAATCAAATCAATTGCGGGAAAAATCTGCATCTTCAACCATCTCCTTGAACGCTTTTAAGCCGTTTAAGCCCACGGCACCACTTTTTTCTGGGTGAAACTGCATGCCCACCACGTTATTTTGTTGCACGATGCTGGGGATGCTGACGCCATAATCACAAGTGGCGGCAATGTTTTTGGCAGCAGTTTGCACGTAATACGAGTGCACAAAATACGTCGCTTGGCCATCAAACACTTGGCCAAAGCGGTTATTGGCCCGCCCGATATTGGTATCCCAGCCCATGTGCGGGACTTTTAAGCCAGGTTTTTCTGGGATCGCCACCACAGCCCCTGGCAGCAAGCCTAAGCCTTTGGTGGTACCGAATTCTTCTGAGCGATCAAACAGCAGCTGCATCCCCAAACAAATGCCTAACATCGGCTGGCCAACCCGGGCTTGGGTTTGCAACACGGAAACCAAGTTGCGCTTGGCTAACGCTTGCATCGCTTTGGCAAAAGCGCCAACGCCTGGCAAGATCAAGCCATCTGCTTGTTTGATCACGGCTGGATCGGCAGTTAGACAATTGGCAATGCCTAAGTGATCCAGCGCTTTTTTGACATTGCGGACGTTGCCGGTGTCATAATCGATGACTGCAAGCATTAGATCACGCCTTTCGTAGAGGGAATGCCGATCACGTCTGGGTTCAAGTTCACCGCAGCACGTAAGGCGCGGCCTAAAGCTTTAAACAACGTCTCAATTTTGTGGTGCGTGTTTCTTCCATATAAAACGCTGGCATGTAAGTTGAATTCTCCAGCAAACGCGATCGCTTGGAAAAAGTCTTGGGTGACTTCAGTGTCATAGCCACCCAGCTTAGGGTTATCAAATTCGGCTTCAAACACCAAGTAAGCGCGGCCGGATAAGTCGACCACCACGCGGCTGAGGGTTTCATCAAGCGGCACAAAAGCCGTCCCGAAGCGCTCGATGCCGGCTTTATCGCCTAGGGCTTGCTTGAAGCATTCGCCAATAACGATGCCGACATCTTCCGTGGTGTGATGCGGATCCACATTGAGGTCGCCATCGGCTTTGACCACCAGCCCAAAGCGGCCATGTTTGGCAAAGGCGTTGAGCATGTGATCAAAAAAGCCAATGCCAGTATCGATATCGATGGTTGAATAATCGTCTAAATTCAAAGCCACATAGATCTTAGTTTCTTTGGTGTTACGGGTAATTTCAGCAGTTCGCATAATTTTCTCCTATTTGGCGTCGTCTTCAAAGCGGCTTTCAATGGCGCGAGCGTGCGCTTCTAGGCCTTCAGTTCGTGCCAAAGTGGTGATGGCGCTGGCTTCTTTGGCCAAAGCCGGCTTGGTGTATTGCACAAATTGGATCCGCTTGACGAAATCTTCAACCCCTAGTGGTGAGAAGAACCGCGCGGTCCCAGCGGTTGGCAAAATGTGGTTCGGGCCGGCAACATAATCACCCAGCGGTTCTGAAGCGGTGCGGCCTAAGAACACAGAGCCGGCATTTTGGATCCGGTTGAGATAAGTGATCGGTTCGTCGACTTGGACTTCCAAGTGTTCTGGGGCGATCAAGTTCATCAAATCAAAGGCTTGGTCAAGGTTTTCGGTAATGGCGATGAAGCCTTCGTTGTCAACGGCAGCGCGCGCGATCTCTTGGCGCGGCAACGTTTGCAGCTGGCGGTCGATCTCGGCGCTAACGGCTTTGGCGACTGTCAAACTTGGGGTGACCAACATTGGCCGGGCCAGTTTGTCATGTTCAGCTTGCGACAAAAGATCTGCGGCAAGTTGGCGCGCGTTAGCCTTTTCGTCAGCGATCACGCCGATTTCTGAAGGCCCAGCGATCATATCAATGGCAACTTGGCCAAAGACTTGTTTCTTGGCTGTGGCGACAAAAATGTTCCCAGGGCCCATGATCTTATCCACGCGGGGAATGCTTTCCGTGCCAAACGCCAACGCGGCGATTGCTTGGGCGCCGCCGACTTGATACACCGCGTCAACGCCAGCTAATTTGGCGGCGGCTAGCACGGCGGGGTTGATGCCATCAGGTTGTGGTGGTGTCACCATGACAATGTTTTTGACGCCGGCGATTTTAGCGGGGATCGCCGCCATCATGATCGTGGATGGGTAAGCAGCTGTACCACCTGGCACATATAAGCCAACGGCCGCTAACGGGGTGAGCTTTTGGCCGCGAATGACGCCAGGTTGTTTGGCGTCAATGAAGCCGCGAGTGACTTCTTGTTCATGGTAGCTGGTGATATTTTTCTTGGCTAAGCGCAAGGCGTCTAGTAATTCTTCAGAACAAGCATTGTAGCCAGCTTCAATGGTTTCATCAGAGACTTTGAAGTCATCGACTTGAGTTTTGTCGAATTTTTCAGAGTAGGCTTTTAACGCCGCATCGCCTTTGGTGCGAACATTTTGAATGATGTCTTTAACGGCGGTTTCAACTTCTGGACGACTGGCCGCTTGTTGTTCGCGTTGGGTGACTTGGGCAGTTAATTCAGCAAAAGTTCCAGTTAAAATTTTCATAAGGCAGCCTCCTGAATGGCTTGTTGTAAGTGTAATAGCAATTGTTTGATCTCACCTTGTTTTTGTTTCAAGGCGAGTTTGTTGACGACTAAATGTGTCGAAACTGGCATCAATTCCGCATAGACTTGCAAGTGATTTTCTCGCAAAGTGTCGCCAGTTTCGACGATATCGACGATTGCATCTGCGAGCCCGACTAATGGCGCAAGCTCGACAGAACCTTCGATTTTAATGATCTCCACATCTTCGCCAATGGTGTTGAAATAGTCTTGGGTGATCTGTGGGTACTTGGTGGCAATGATCTTGCGCCGGGCCAAGCCGGGATCGAAGTCTTTGGTCGATGCTAAGACGAAATGGCATTGGCCCGTTTTGAGATCCAGCATGTCATATTGCGGGTTGCGTTGCTCGACTAAAATATCAGACCCCACGATCCCCACATCCATCGCCCCACCATTGAGGTAAGTCAACACATCTGGGCCTTTGGCTAAGATCACATGGTAGTTTGGATCATCGTTAAAAATCAACCGGCGCCCTTTATGTAAGATCGGGTCGATATTCATGCCGGCTTGTTTGAGTAGCGGTAGCACCATTTTTTCGGTGCGGCCTTTGGTTAACGCGATATTAATCGTCATTGTGGCGCCTCCTGAGTAAGATCGATCAACTTAGCGCCGAGGCTTTGGGCTTGTGATCGGGCTTGGCGCAAATTGTCATACAAGCAAAGCGTGGCGTTTGGGGTTTGTTGCACCAGCTGTTGGGCTTCTGCCCATTGGCTAGCGTCAAAGTAGATCAACACCGGTTGAGGTTGTGGCGTATCTGGTAGCGCCAAGCTCAACGCGTCAACATCAAAGGAAAAGCCCACTGCCGGCTGCAAGGTTTGTTGAAAGCTGGATAACAGCCGATCGTAGCGTCCGCCGGAAAACAAGTAATCCGCAGAGCGCTTGGCATAAGCGCGAAAGACTAAACCGGTGTAATAAGGTTGCGGCGTGGGGCTGGACAAGTCGACGGTCAGCTGCAATTGTGAGGCGTTAGTTTTCAAAAACGCCACAGTTTGCTTCAGTGTGGCGACGGCTTGTTGGAGTGCCGGCACCTCAGGGATCTTAGCTAATACTGCGTCTGCATCGCCAAACAACCAAGGCCACTGGGCTAAAAAGTCAGCCAAAGGCGTTTGCGGCAACTGCTTGAGTTGCTTGGCATAATCCGTCAAGTTCTTGGCAAATAGCGCTTGTTTCAAACTGGCGCGATTAACTTCTGGCAGTTGGGCCAACACCGCATCGACAAAACTGGCATCTGATAACTCCAAAGTCACTTCATCAATGCCTAAATCGTCACACAAGCCAGCGGCCAATAACAAACATTCGGCTTCAGCTTTTTGGCCAGGATAGCCGATGATCTCCACCCCAGCTTGGGTGATTTGGTTGTAGCCGCCTGAGTGGCGTTTTTTGATCCGGAACACATCACCCACATAACACCATTTCGTTGGTGGCGTGATGCCAGTGGTACTCATCACCCGGGCAACAGGTAACGTGAGATCTGGGCGTAACACTAAGGGCTCGCCGGATTCTTCTAAGAACTGGTAGGCATTTTCAAGCGTCGGCGCCATGGCGTCAAACACGGCGCGATATTCCAGCACTGGCGTTTTGATCGGCGCAAAGCCCGCGTTGATGAAGCGTTGTTGCAAGGTATTGGTCAGTTGCACTTTTTTTAATGCCAGCGGCCCGAATTCATCTCGGGTACCGATGGGTAAGTTGCGTTTGGACATGTGATTCGCTCCTTTTGGTCATGAGGATAAAAAAATCGCCCACGACGAGTCATTAGACTCATCGAGGACGATTTTTACCGCGGTTCCACCTCTGTTTGTCACCATCTCACAATGGCGACCTCACACTGCCTGACCAACAGCGGCAAAAGCGATTGTTGGCGGGTAGCTATGATAACGCAATTCCTGCGTGCTCCCCTACTTGATTCAGTGAGCAAGTTCATAGATGTGGACGTGTTGGGTAGTGATCCCTTCTCAGCAACTGGGATTCTCTTGACACCCTGAACAACACGCGGTTTCTAATCACAACTTCATTTGATTAATGTTTATTTAATATGTCTATCATAATAGTCTCTTTTGAGGCGATGTCAAGTACCCAAGTTCAAAAGTCGCAAAAAAGCTTGACGGGGATGCCGGCGGAAAATTCTGCGTGCACGCGATCATCGCACGCCGACCAATTATTTGGGTTGCAAAACGATCAAGTTGGCACTAATAGGTATTGCATACTAGTTGCGGACACGCGGTCAAAATAATGAGAATCCACCGTTTATCGTATAATCCTTTTCTATTCGCTTTGCCATTTCCAGCCATGGCCCCTGTGCTTGCGAATATAGCCACAACAAACAAAAAGCCCAGTACCTAGTATTACTAGGTACTGGACAAACGTTTCGTCAGGCTATGCCTGCAGCAAGTGATGCTGCAATAGAAGGTCCAAATTCGATTGGCCGTCAACATATGCGTTAACGCACAAATGCCATGTAATAACTGATCGCACTGACACTTTGGGCACTGGCGATGCGGCCGTCTTTGACCGCGTCAAGTACTTCAGTCAATGGCACCAATTGACTGGTGACAAATTCATCTTGATCAAAATGCTTCGCCGCGCGCTTGGCCGTGTTAATGCTGGCCAAAAACAAATGCACCACTTCATCCGTCATGCCTTCACTCGAGCGCACAGCGCATAATGGCGTCAAAGCTTGCGCCAAGTAGCCAGTTTCTTCTTCTAGCTCCCGCTTAGCTGCTTGCAGTGGCGTTTCGCCAGCGTCGATCAAACCGGCAGGTAGCGCGTAAGCTTCAGCGTTGATGCCAATGCGGTATTCGCGATTGATCAGCACTTGGTCATCTGCCGTGATCGCCAATAGCGCCACCGCTGGGGCGTGTTCGATCAAGTCGCGCTGGATGGTTAAGCCATCTGGGGTTTTGACTTGGTTATTGGTGACTTTAAAAATATGGCCAGTGTAGCTAGTGGTCGATGAAAGAATCTCACCTTTGGTGCCTTTGGGTTGAATAAACATTCTTGCCTCCAAAAAAAGCCGCCACATGGACGGCTGGTTGATTATTTGCTTTCGTCTTTGATCCAGCCTAACGCGATCGCGCGCTCGCCTAAGTGCGTGCCGATCACTGGGCCGAAATAAGACCGCTCGATGCGCACTTGCGGGAACTTTTCTTGTAAATGCGCTTGCCAGCGGTCGCCTTCTTCAGGGTCGTTGGCATCGATCACCCAAGCTAAAATGGGATAATCCACCCGCTCAACTTCTTCGGCAAACAAGTCTTCAATGCGCGCATAAGCTTTTTTCAGCGAGCGGATCTTTTCAAACGCCACGATTTTGTGGGACTGATCGTCAAACGTCAATAATGGCTTGATTTTTAACATGCCACCAATAAACCCGGCAGCGTTTGATAAACGGCCACCGCGCACCAGATTTTGCAGATCGTTGACCACAAAATATTCACCAGTGGTGGCGCGCAATTCGTCCATATGCGCCACGATCTTATCCACTGGCTCGCCGGCTTGGGCCATGCGGGCGGCGGATAACACCAACGCGCCCATTAAGATCACCGTGATCTGTGAATCGTAAACCACCACATGGGCGGGTTCAAAGTCTGCCACAGCTGCTTTAAGCGTGTTGACAAAACCAGAGATCGTGCTGGCTAAATGGATACTTAAAATCGTGTCATAGCCTTCATTGGCGAGATCTTCGTAAACCTTCAACACTTCTCCTAACGGCGGTTGTGACGTATTAGGAAAAGTCTTGGCGTTGCGTAATAAGTCATAATATTCTGCTGATTGAATATCCTTGCCTTCATCGTATACCGTCCCATCCAAAATCACTGGGATCGGGACGACTTTAATATGGTTGGCTTGGATCTGTTCTTCGGAAAGATACGCAGTGCTGTCGGTGACGACGGCGATCTTCATGCGGTTCACCCACTTTTCTAGAATTCACTGGATAATCGTACCATATTTTCACAGATTTTTGAATGAAGCAGGCCACTTGTCATAAATGCTATAATAGAAACAGACATTTTTTTACAGGAGGCGCTTATGTCATTTGATGGTATTTTCACCCACGCCATGACCCACGAGCTGGCTGACATCCTAGTTGGCGGCCGCGTGAACAAAATTCAACAACCTTATCCGAATGAAGTCGTGTTGACCATCCGCGCCCAGCGTAAAAACTGGCCGCTTTTATTGTCGGCACATCCCGAATATGCCCGCGCGCAGATCACCCAGATCCCTTTTGCCAACCCCAAAACCGCCAACACTTTCACGATGACGTTACGCAAATACTTGGCCAGCGCCCAATTGATGCGCTTGGCGCAAGTGGATAACGACCGCGTGATGCATTTGGACTTTAAAACCCGCGACGAGCTTGGCGATGACATGTCGCTGCGCTTAGTGGTTGAGTTTATGGGCCGGCATTCCAATATCACCTTGGTCAATTTGGTGACCAATAAGATCATCGATTTGATCCATCATGTGTCCCCAGATCAAAACCGCTACCGCTTGCTGTTGCCAGGGGCTGATTACGTTGAGCCGCCTAAGCAAGATAAAGTCGATCCGTTTGTTGACACCACCCAAGGCTATTTGGAGCTGATGAAAACCACGGATGTGCCGTTGGCGAAGTTGCTTCAACGCCATTACCAAGGCTTGGCGGCAGATTCTGCCAATGAATTAGCTGCACGGTTGATGCAAGGCGACCCAGACGTTGCTTGGAATGGCTTTTTAGCGGTGATCGCTAAGCCCACACCGACGATCACGACGGGTGATAAAGTCAACTTCTCAGCCACGCCTTATCAAAGCTTGGCCGGGGAGGTGGAAACTTATCCCACGCTTAGCGAAATGCTGGATGCTTTTTACGCCAAAAAAGCGGAACATGACCGCGTGCGCCAGCTTGGAAGCAATCTGATCCATCCTTTGAAGAACTTGATCGAAAAAGACGAAAAAAAGCAAAAGAAACTCGCTGCCACGTTGAAGTCCACTGAAAAAGCGGATGATTACCGCATTCGTGGCGAATTGTTATCGACTTATTTGAATCAAGTGCAACGCGGCATGACCGAGATCACGTTGCCGAATTTTTATGACGACAACAAGCCTTTAAAGATCAGTTTATCCAATGAATTGTCGCCTTCTAAAAACACCCAGCGGTATTTCACCAAATACCAAAAACTCAAGAATGCCGTGGCGTTTGTCACCCAACAAATGGCTGACAACCAAGCAGAATTGGATTATCTCACTGGTGTCATGACTCAAATCGAATTGGCTGCGCCTAAAGACTTAGACGATATTCGCAGTGAGCTGCAACAAGGCGGCTTTTTGAAAGTGCAACACAAAGGCAAAAAAGCGCCGAAGCATAAAGTCGCCAAGCCAGAAACATTTTACGCTAGCGATGGCACTTTGATCTCGGTAGGTAAAAACAACTTACAAAACGACCAGCTCACCTTGCACACTGCCAACAAGTCCGACATTTGGCTCCATGCCAAAGATGTGCCTGGGTCACATGTGATCATTCATTCCCCAAACCCCAGCGACAAAACTTTACTTGAAGCCGCCAACTTAGCGGCATATTTCTCCCGCTCTCGGGCCAGTGCCAATGTGCAAGTGGATTGGATCGAAGTCAAAAAGATCCGCAAACCCAATGGCGCGCGTCCAGGATTTGTGGTTTATGAAGGCCAACGCACTGTTGTCGTCACGCCTGATGAAGCATTAGTGGCGAAATTGCGCCAAAAGCCCACCTTGTAACCCCGACGTAACATTATAACCAAAATTAAATATTTTGTTACAGTTTTAACCCTACTCTTGTCAAATGAAATCGCTATACTTTGGGTAGGAAATTAATTAGAACTGGACATTACTTGAGGAGTGAGTATCATCAAAAAATCACAATTAGCATGGCTCTTCACCCCTGCGCTGGCGCTGCTTCCTGGCACGATCTTGGCACAAGGACACGAAGTCAAAGCCGATACCAATACCGACACTGACACCGACTACACCGTCAAAAGCGGTGACACCTTGTCTCAAATCGCATTGGACAAAAACACCACCGTCAGCGACTTGGCAACCACCAACAAAATTGCTGACAAGAACCTGATTTTAGTGGGCCAAAAGCTCAAGCTCAAAGCCGCAGCCCCAGTAGCCGACAATACTTATACCGTTAAAGCTGGCGACACGCTATCTCAAATCGCCGCTGCTAATAACACCACGACGGCTGCATTAGTCGCGGCCAACAACTTATCCAATGCCGACTTGATCTTAGTTGGGCAAACTTTGAAGTTGACTGCCGCTGCTGCCCCAGCTACCAGCCAAACCACGACCACGACACATACCACGGCCCCACAACCTGCTGCCAGTGCCGCCACCACGACGACCACTCACACAGCGCCAGCCACGACTGCTGGTGCGACCACAAATTATGGCACGTTCAAGTTGTCATTTTATGATCCTGCGGTGTTAGGTTCAAACATGGGCTACAGCGGTGTGGCGGCTAACTTATCCGTCTTTCCAAAAGGCACCCATTTGAAGATCACTTTGTCTAATGGCACCGTTTGGTATCGGACCGTCAATGATACGGGATCGTTTGCTTATTCCAATCCGCACCAATTAGACGTGGCGATGCCTTCCAGCCAGATTCCGAGTGCTGGGATCTTGTATGCCACCGTTGAAGTGCTTCATTGATCATACTTATCGCCTCCCAATTTTGGGGGGCTTTTTTGATGGGTCAAATGATTCATGGTTGAAAGCTGAGTGAGTGGTGAGGATCAGGCGATCTGTTATTAAATCGTCGCGACTGATCGCCACCGGCTGAGCAGGTCGTCATTATATAACAGCGTCAATATTTAGAACACGCGATTTGCAACAGATGTCACACTTTGCAATAACATTTGAATGCAACAAAGCGATGACATTGTTGCAAAACACGCACTTTTTGTCACCTCCTTGGCGTGGCCTTGTTATCTAAGGCCAGTATACTAGTCTCAGTTGTTAAACAATCCAGACATTCAAATAGGAGTGACTTATGATCAAAAAAGCACATCTCGTATGGTTATTCTCGACGACCTTGGCCTTTACCGCTGGTGCGATCAGCATGTCGAGCAATCCAGTAGACGCGGCAACCACTCAGTCTGCATACACCGTTAAATCCGGTGATACCCTTTCTGCTATTGCCAACGCCAATGACACCACAGTGGCGCAATTAGTTTCCGCAAACAGTATCAAAAATCAACATTTGATTTTCGTGGGTCAGCAATTGAAGTTAGCTGCCCAAGCCAGCACTTACACCGTTAAAGCCGGCGACACCTTAGGGGCGATTGCTTCAGATACGGGTGTCAGTGTGGCCAACTTAGTCACTTATAACCAAATTACTGACGCCAACTTCATTCATGTTGGGCAAGTTTTGAAGTTAACTGGGACCACGACTGCCACCCCGGCCTCAACTACTCGTGCGCAAGCTACCAGCACCCCAGCAACGACGACGGCGACGACAAGCAAAGCGCCAGTTCAAGCCCAAGCTGCGTCAACTACCCCAGCTGTGACGCACACGCAAGCCGCTACCACAACGCCAGCACCAAGCGCCTCTGCGGCAACGACGACGCCAAGTACGGCAGCGCCGACTAGCACGGCAACCAGCTATGGTACCTTTAAGTTATCTTTCTATGACCCTGCCGTTTTAGGTTCCAACATGGGTTACAGCGGTGTGGCTGCTAACTTATCGGTGTTTCCTAAAGGCACCAAGCTCAAGATCACCTTATCCAACGGCACAGTTTGGTACCGGACGGTCAATGACACCGGCTCGTTTGCTTATGCCAACCCACATCAATTAGACGTGGCCATGCCTTCTAGCCAGATCCCTAGTGCTGGGGTCTTATCGGCTCAAGTTTCAGTGGTCAAATAAATTAAACACGTCACCAAATTCCTCGCTTTTGCGGGGAATTTTTTTGTACACTGCACCAAAAAACCGCTGCGACGTTTGGACGCAGCGGTTGAAAGTGGCGCTAGGCTTGCCAGTGTTCTGGATCTTGACGCCAAGCATGGAGCAAGGCGAGTTCTTGATCATCGATTTGCCCTAAGCTTTTGGCTTGTTCGATCAAGGCTGTGTAGTTGGTCAAAGTGGTGAATGGGACCTTTGCTTTGGCAAAATTAGTCGTGGCTTGCGGCAATTGATAACTGAAGATCGCCGCGACCCCGACCACATTGACGCCTTCGCGTTTGGCAGCGGCGGCGGCTTTTAACACGGATCCGCCAGTGCTTAACAAATCGTCGATCAACACCAACTTGGCGCCTTCGACTAAGCGCCCTTCGATTTGGCGGCCTTGGCCGTGATCTTTAGGCTTGCTGCGAATGTAGGCCATTGGCAAATGCAGGCGATTGGCCACTAAAGCCGCATGCGGGATGCCGGCAGTGGCCACGCCACCGATGGCTTCCACGTCAGGAAATTGGGCTTTGATCACTTGCGCCAATCCGCTGGCGATGCGATCGCGCACTTCGGGATAAGAAATGGTGATGCGGTTATCTGTATAGATCGGGGACTTGATCCCGCTAGCCCAAGTAAAAGGCTGCTTGGGACGTAACGTGACTGCGCCGATGGTCAACAGATCTTGGGCAATTTGGTTTTCAATTTCAGTCATGATCGATGCTCCATTCTGTTTGAATTTGATGATATGCCGCGATAGGATCGGCTGCTTGCGTGATCGGGCGGCCGACAACGATGTCGGAGCTGCCAAGTTCTTTGGCTTGCGCTGGGGTGACGACGCGCTTTTGATCGCCGATCGCAGCACCTGTTGGACGAATGCCAGGGGTGATGATCAAGAAATCTGGCCGCACCACTTGGCGAATATCTTGGGCTTCTTGGGCACTGGCGACCACCCCGTCAGCGCCTGCTTGTTGCGATAACGCCGCGAGATGTTTGACTGAATCACGCACTGGGCCTGGTATTTGTAACTGGTCATGAAGCATGGCGGCGTCAGTTGACGTGAGTTGGGTGATGGCCAACAGTCTTGGCGGCAAGCAGCCCGCATCTTTGGCGCCTGCCAGCAGCCCTTTTTTAGCAGCGGCTAACATCTCTGCCCCACCGGCGGCATGGGCCGTGGTCAAGGCCACGCCTAAGCGGCCGAGTTGATACGCGGCTTTTTCGACGGTGTGTGGAATGTCATGTAATTTCAGATCCAAGAAAATGTTCAACGGTCGCAATGCTTGTAAGTCGTGGATGATCTGCGGTCCTTCGGCGTAATACAGCTCCATGCCGACTTTGACAAATAACGGCTCGCTGGTATCAAATTTCGCCACGAAATCTAAAGCGGTGTGTTTGTTGGGAAAATCCAACGCGATGATTGGTTGCATGATGTTCCTTTCTCACAAAAACGACCAGAACAAGGTCTGGTTGTTTTGAGTTTTATAGCGGTGTGGTGGTAAAGGCCCGCGATTCCAGTACCGACGCGATGGCGTTGGCAGTATCTAAGCTGGTCATCAACGGTACCCCATGCATGATCGCGGTTTGGCGGATCAAGTAACCATCACTAGTCGTCGCACGATCGGCACTGGTGGTATTGACCACTAACTGCAGTTTTTGATCAGCGATGGCATCAAGGATCGCATTTTCGCCGTTTTCACCAAGTTTGGCGATGGCGGTGACCACGATCCCGGCGTCTTCCATGGCTTTGGCGGTACCGGCAGTGGCGACGATTTGATAGCCGACTTCGCGGAAGCGCTTGGCTAAAGCCACGGCTTCGGCTTTATCGCTGTCTGCAACAGTAAACAATGCGGTACCAAAGGCTGGCAAATGCGTGTGGCTGGCTTCAAAGGCTTTGTATAACGCCTTTTCAAGCGTGGCGTCAGAGCCCATGACTTCACCAGTGGACTTCATTTCCGGTCCGAGCATGGAATCAACGGCATTGAGTTTGGAGAAGCTAAAGACTGGGGCTTTAACATGCACGCCTGGGCGAACTGGTAAAATACCGGTGGTAAAGCCTAAGGATGCCAGATCTTTGCCTAAAATCGCTTGGGTGGCGACTTGCGCCATGGCGACGCCAGTCACTTTGCTTAAAAATGGTACCGTGCGGCTTGCCCGTGGGTTGACTTCGATCACATACACTTGACCTTCGTGCACGATGAATTGAATGTTCATGATGCCGATACAATGCAAGGCATGCGCCAACTTCACGGTGTAACTTTCGATTTGGGCTTTCACTTTGTCCGAGAAATCTTGTGGCGGGTAAACTGCCATGGAATCGCCTGAGTGGACCCCAGCGCGTTCAATGTGTTCCATGATCCCTGGGATCACCACGATTTTGCCGTCAGTGATGGCATCAACTTCACATTCGGTGCCAATCAAATATTGGTCGACTAACACTGGGTGGTCATTGGAAACGGACACTGCGCGGTCAATGTAGTTGGCCAGTTCTGCTTCAGAATGCACGATTTCCATGGCCCGGCCGCCTAAAACATAACTTGGGCGCACTAATACGGGATAACCGATGCGGTTACCGATCTTTAAGGCGCCAGCTTTATCAGTGGCAGTGCCGCCGACTGGTTGCGGAATGTTTAAGGATTTAATGATCTCATCAAAGCGGTCGCGGTCTTCGGCAGCATCCAAGTCATCTAAGCTGGTGCCTAAGATCTTGACGCCGTGCGCTGCCAGTGGTGCCGCTAAGTTGATGGCGGTTTGGCCGCCGAATTGCACGATCACGCCTTTGGGTTGTTCCAAGTCGATGACATTCAACACATCTTCAATGGTCAAGGGTTCAAAGTACAACTTGTCTGAAATCGAAAAGTCCGTGGACACTGTTTCTGGGTTGGAGTTCATGATAATGGCTTCATAGCCAGCTTTTTGGATCGCTTTGACTGAGTGGACCGTGGCGTAGTCAAATTCGACGCCTTGGCCGATGCGAATCGGGCCAGACCCTAACACCAGAATACTTTCACGATCAGAGCGCACGGATTCTGTTTCAGTTTCATAAGTGCTGTAAAAGTATGGTGTGGTGGATTCAAATTCGCCAGCACAAGTGTCGACCATTTTATACACTGGCACTAACCCAGTGGCTTTGCGGTGATCGCGGATCTTGTCGGCAGATTCATGCCAGAATTTGGCAATGGTTTCGTCTGCGAAACCATTTTCCTTGGCGATCTTCAACACGTCATCATCGTCGACATGGGCTTTAAGCTGGTCTTCGATTTCAATAATGTGCAAGATCTTGTCTAAGAAAAATTCGTTGATGCCAGACAATTCTGAGATCTCCGCGATGGTGTAGCCGCGGCGGAAGGCTTCGGCAATGGCAAATAAGCGCATATCATTTGGCGTGATGATCTTGTCAGACAATTCTTGATCGCTAAAGTCCGCATCTTCTTGCCGCCACAAATGCATGGCGCCGACTTCCAACCCGCGAACGGCTTTAAGCAAGGCTTCTTCGGCAGTACGGCCGATCGCCATGACTTCCCCAGTGGCTTTCATTTGGGTGCCTAAGGTGCGATCACCATTTTCAAATTTATCAAATGGGAAGCGTGGGATCTTGGCCACCACATAATCAAGCATTGGTTCAAATTCAGCGTAAGTGGCGTCAGTGATCGGGTTTTTGATCTCATCAAGGGTTAAGCCCACCGCGATCTTGGCGGCCATTTTGGCGATCGGGTAACCGGTGGCTTTAGAAGCTAAGGCAGAACTGCGGCTGACACGCGGGTTGACCTCGATGATGTAGTACTTAAAGCTAGTCGGATCCAAGGCCAATTGCACATTGCAGCCGCCTTCGATCTTCAGCGCGCGGATGATGCGCAGTGATGCATCCCGCAGCATTTGCACTTCTTTATCGGTCAGGGTTTGCACTGGGGCAAATACCACTGAATCGCCGGTGTGCACGCCAACTGGATCGAAGTTTTCCATGTTGCACACGACCATCGCGTTATCGGCAGCGTCGCGCATCACTTCAAATTCGATTTCTTTGTAGCCGGCAATGGAGCGTTCGATCAAACATTGCGTCACTGGCGACAAGTTCAAGCCGTTTTCCACGATCGTGGCCAATTGCTCAGGGGTTTTGGCGATCCCGCCACCAGTGCCGCCCATGGTGAACGCTGGGCGCACGATCACTGGAAAGCCGATTTCGTCTGCGAAGGCTTTGGCTTCTTCATAGTTATGGGCAATGGTGGATTCTGGGATCGGCTCATGCAACTTTTGCATCAAGTTCTTGAACAATTCGCGGTCTTCAGCTTGGTCGATGGCTGACAACTTCGTGCCCAGCAATTCGATATGAAGCTCATCTAAAATGCCAGAGTTGGCTAATTCCATTGCCAAGTTCAAGCCGATCTGCCCGCCGATCGTCGGCAAGATCGCATCAGGCAACTCTTTGCGCAAGATCTGGCTGACGAATTCTTTGGTCAGCGGTTCGATATACACTTGATCGGCGATTTCTTTATCAGTCATGATCGTCGCTGGGTTGGAGTTGACTAAAACGACTTCATAGCCTTCTTCTTTCAGCGCCAAGCAAGCTTGGGTGCCGGAATAATCAAATTCTGCGGCTTGGCCGATGATGATCGGGCCAGATCCGATGACTAAGATCTTATGAATATCTTCGCGTTTAGGCATGAGTCAGTTCCTTTCCTTCACGGTTGTTAAAAGCGTCCATCATTTCCATGAACTCATCAAATAAATGGTCAGCGTCATGCGGACCCGGCGCCGCATCTGGGTGAAATTGTACCGAAAACGCCGGATACAAGCGATGCCGTAAGCCTTCGACAGTGTGGTCATTGATCTCCACATGGGTGACGAGCAGTTGATCGGGGTCGATGGAATCAGGATCCACCGCGTAGCCATGGTTTTGGCTGGTAAAATCGATGCGGCCAGTGGCGATCTCGCGCACTGGGTGATTGAACCCGCGGTGGCCGAACTTCATTTTGAACGTGTCGGCGCCATTGGCGAGTGCAAACAATTGATGACCTAAGCAGATCCCAAATAACGGGATCTTGCCTTGGATGCCGCGGATCATGTCCAACGCTTGCGGCACATCTTTCGGGTCGCCAGGGCCGTTGGTCAACATCACCCCATCAGGATTGAGATCCAAAATTTCTGCAGCGGTGATCGTCGGTGGCAAAATGGTCAAGTTGCAGTTGCGCTTGGCTAATTCACGCAAGATCGAATGCTTCAAGCCAAAATCGACGACGGCCACATTGCGCCCAGTGCCAGGCGCCGGATAAGCTTGCGTGGTCGCCACTTGTTGCACTTGGTTTTTCGGCAAAACCAAAGCGCGCAGTTGGTCAAAAGCATGCGCGTCTGCGGCATCGACAATGCTGGCTTTCATGGTACCCACTGAGCGCAAACGTTTGGTCAACGCCCGCGTGTCGATTCCCGAGATGCCAGGAATGTGCTTGCGTTTCAAGAATTCATCCAAGCTCATTTGCGCGCGCCAATTGCCAGTCACCCGCGCAAGATTTTTAACCACCACCCCTTTGGCTGTGGGGTTGATGCTTTCATAATCATCGCGGTTGATGCCGGCGTTGCCGATCAATGGATAAGTGAAGGTGATGATCTGGCCGTTATAACTTTGGTCGGTGATGGTTTCTTGATAACCGCTCATCCCGGTGTTGAACACGATTTCGCCAGTGGTCACAGATTCGGCCCCAAAGCCTTCACCTGCAAATACACTGCCGTCTTCAAGGATCAAATAACGTTTCAAAATAGGGGCTCCTCTCTTGGTTCGTTCAGCTTTGGGCTTTGTAAGCGATCCGCCCGCCAGCTACGGTGTACAGCGTGCGACCATAAACTTGTTGCCCGATAAAAGGACTGTTGTGGCCTTTGGAAAACCAGTCTTTAGGATCGATGCGATATTGCGCATCCAGATCCATCACCGTGAAGTCTGCTGGTTCGCCAACCAGCAAGTGGCCGGCATTCAAGCCAAATTTTTCCGCAGGGTTGGTGCTCATCCACTGGATCAATTGATTTAAGGTGAAAATATTGGTCATCACAAAGCGCGTATACAACAAGCCAAAAGCCGTTTCGCTGCCAACAATGCCAAATGCGGCTGAGCGCATTGAGCCGGTTTTTTCAGCGGCAGTATGCGGCGCATGATCCGTGGCGATCATATCCAGTGTGCCGTCTAAAAGCCCTTTGATCAACGCTTGGCGATCGGCTTCACTGCGCAGTGGCGGATTCATTTTGTACATCGCGTCGTCTGAAGGGATATCTTGATCAGCCAATAACAAGTGATGCGGGCTGACTTCGGCGGTGACATTGACACCACGCGCGCGAGCGTCGCGGATCAAGTCGACAGATAACGCCGTGGAGACATGACAAGCGTGGTAATGCACGCCGCTAGCTTGCGCTAACACCAAGTCGCGCGCCAGTTGCGCCGTTTCGGTTAAGTTGCTCATGCCAGGCAAGCCCAGTTCGTCAGCTTTAGGCCCGGCGTTCATCACCCCGTCACCTTTAAAGCCTTCGTCTTCAATGTGCGCGACGATCGGGGCGTTGGCTTGTTTGGCTCCAAGCATAGCGCGATACATCGTTGCGGCATCTTGTACGCCGACACCATCATTGGAAAATCCAAGTGCGCCTGCAGCTTTTAAACCGCAATAATCGGTTGGCTTTTGGGAATGCAGGCCCGCAGTGATGGCGGCAAATTGGAGCACATGGATCTTGGCATCTTGGTGGTTTTTTTGGATCAACGCTTCGAGATCTTTGACGTTATCTGGTACTGGGTTCAAATTCGGCATGGCCACCACGGTGGTGAACCCGCCATGAGCTGCGGCTTGCGCGCCGGTTTTAATGGTTTCTTTGGCTTCAAACCCAGGTTCGCGAAAATGCACATGGACATCCACTAACCCTGGCATCAACGTGGCGCCTTTGACATCGATCACTGTGGTTTTAGCTGGCGCCGCCAAGCTGTGCCCTAATGCGGCGATCACCCCATCAGTGGTCAACACGTCGCCGTCAAATGGCTCTGGCCCGACAACATGAGCGTTTTTAATGAGTAAATGCATGAACACGGCTCCCTTCATTGGCTTGTGGCTGCATCACTTGTTCCAACATCGCCATGCGCATGAACACGCCATTGTGCATTTGTTGGAAGATCCGCGATTGCGGGCATAACACCAAGTCATCGGCTAATTCAATGCCGCGGTTGACCGGCGCGGGATGCATGATGATCGCCGATTTTTTCAATTTAGGATAAAGTTGATCAGATAACCCGAAGCGCTCGTGATACGTCGCTTCTGAAAATTCCGCTTTTTCGGCTTCGCTGAGGCGTTCGAATTGCACCCGCAGCAGCATTAACACATCGACTTTTGGCACAATGTCGGCCATGGGCTCATAGGCGCCATATTTTTCAAATTCTTTGGTGTACCAAGCTTTGGGACCAGAGAATGTCAGTTCTGCGCCAAGTTCATGAAGCATTTGCATATCGGATTTGGCCACGCGAGAATGGCTCAAGTCGCCAACGATGCCGATTTTCAACCCGGCAAAATGCCCGAATTCTTCATGGATGGTCATCAGATCTAGCATCATTTGGCTAGGATGTTGGCCAGCGCCGTCGCCAGCGTTGACAATGTGCAAAGGCAAATGCTCGGCCAATAAGGATTGATAGTAGGCTTTGACTGGGTGGCGGATCACCGCCACTTGCACCCCGATCGCCGCTAGCGTCCGTAACGTGTCTGCCAGCGTTTCGCCTTTGGTGACTGAACTTTGGCGCGGATCAAATGGCAGTACCGTCATGCCGAGTTTGCGTTCGGCCATTTCAAAGCTGGTGTGGGTGCGCGTACTTGGTTCAAAAAACAGATTCGCCGCATACATCGGTAATGGCAAGTTGGGTGTTGCCCCGGCCTTGAACGCCTCAGCTCGTTTGATCAATTGATCGGCGAGTTGCGCGGTGACTTGGTTTGCTGAAACGAAATCTGTGATAGACATGTTATGCCTCCTCGTTGGCAGCGTGTGCTGGCAAAATGAAGTTGAGTAAAATGCCGATAACCGTGGCTAACGCCAAACCGGAAAATTGGAAGGTGCCGATCTTCAATACGGCGTTGCCGATCCCGATCACTAAAATCGTGGAGCCGATCATCAAGTTACGCTTTTGGTTGAAGTCCACATGGTTGTCGATCAACACTTTCAACCCGTTTGAAGCGATCACCCCAAATAATAGGAAGGAAATGCCGCCGATGACCGGGCTAGGAATAGTGCGGATCAAGGCGGAAAGCTTGCCGATAAAGGCGAATAACACCGCAAATCCTGCCGCACCGCCAATGACCCAAACTGAATGCACTTTGGTCATGGCCATGACGCCAATGTTTTCACCGTAAGACGTGACTGGCGGGCCGCCGACAAATCCGGCGATGATCGATGCGGTCCCGTCTCCAGCTAAGGTATGATTCAAACCAGGATCTTTAAAGAAGTCACGGTGCGTCATTTCATTTAATACCATGATGTGGCCCATATGCTCAGTCATGGTGACAAAAGCGATCGGCGCCATGGATAAGATCGCGTCTAAATATAATTTCGGGGTATAAGTGATGCCAGGGATCTGGAATTTCGGCAGCGACAGCCAAGCGGCTTGTTGCACCGGCGCGAAATCCACGATGCCCACGATCACCGCCAGAATGTAGCCAGTGATCAAGCCCAGTAAAATCGGTAATAAGGAAATGAATTTCTTCAAATACATGTTGTAAGCGATCGTCGCGGCTAAGGTCACCATTGCCACAGCAAAATATTTAAGATCATAAACGCTGGTGCCATTTGCCAATGTCCGCATGGTCGCGTCAGTGGCGGCAGTGCCAGCCAAAGATAAGCCGATGACCATGACGATCGGCCCCACCACGATCGGCGGTAAGGCTTTGTCGATCCACGCGGAACCGGCGAAGTTCACGATCGTTGCAACGATCAAGTACACACACCCAACGGCGATGGTGCCTTGGGCAATGGCTGGATACCCAGCGCCTTTCATCAATGCTTGCATCACCGTGATGAAAGAAAAGCTGGACCCCATGTAAGCCGGGATCTTCCCGCGGGTGATCAAGATGTAAAGTAAGGTCCCCACCCCGCTTGAAAACAGCGCAATGGAAGGATCCAACCCCACTAAAATCGGCACCAACACCGTCGAGCCAAACATGGCGAATAAATGCTGGATGGAAAGCCCCAGCCAATGGCCAAATGCCGGGCGATCGTGAATATCTAAAATCGCGTCATCATTATGATAAGCCATGCATTACGCCTCCAGCTTGGCGATGGAAATGCCATCTTCACCGTCAAGCTCTGCGACTTCAACATTGATCTCTTCAGATAAAGCCGTAGGAATATTCTTACCAACGAAATCTGGGCGGATCGGCAATTCCCGATGGCCGCGGTCGACTAAGACGGCCAAGCTGATCTTGTTGGGACGGCCTTGATCCATCAAGGCATCAAGCGCAGCGCGGATCGTACGGCCAGTGAAGATCACATCATCGACTAAGATCACATGCTTGTTGGTGATGGAAACTGGCAGGTCAGACCCTTCCACATCAGGGGTCAAGGAGTGATCGAGTTTATGGACATCATCGCGATACATGCGAATGTCCAATTCGCCGACTGGCACGTCGATATTTTCCAATTGGTGCAAGCGCTTGGCGATGCGATCTGCCAAGTAAATGCCGCGTGTTTTGATGCCGACGATCACCAATTCATTGAGATCTTTGTTTTGCTCGATGATCTCGTAGGTGATCCGTGTTAATGCCCGTTGCATGGTGACCCCGTCAACTACTTGCTTTGCCATAATGTCTCTCTCCTTTTGGTATAAAAAAAGTCGCCTTCTATCCAATTTGGTTAGAAGGCGACCGTAGTCGTAGTTTTCCCTGCCGCAACAGGTCGATACCTTCTAAGCCTCTCTGGACTTAGTTAAAGGTGCTTGTTAAGTTGTGAATAGCTTATCGAATGTGGCGGGTTTTGTCAATGCCTGCACGCAGATCCGCTAAAGTTTTTTCAAAAATTGTTGGCGGATCAACGTGAAACTCCAAATACTTGCCAGTGGTCGGATGGGTAAAGCCTAACGTTTGGGCATGCAGGAACTGGCCGTGGTTAGGCAGCGTGCGTTTGGGCCCATATAATGGGTCGCCTGCCACCGGATGATGGATGTAAGCCATATGCACACGGATCTGGTGGGTGCGACCGGTTTCAAGCTGGCATTGGACTAAGGTATAATCGCCGAAGCGCTCCAGCACTTTGAAATGCGTCACGGCTCGGCGGCCATTGGCCACCACGGCATGTTTTTTGCGGTTTTTAGGATCTCGACCTAATGGCGCGTCGATGGTGCCAGAATCTTCTTTGATGTTGCCATGCACGATGGCCAAATATAACCGGGTGTTGGTTTTGGCTTTCAGTTGCGCTGACAGGGAGGCTTGCGCCACTGCGGTTTTGGCCACCATTAACAAGCCGCTAGTATCTTTATCGATACGATGCACGATCCCAGGGCGCAACACGTCATTGATCCCAGATAACTGCGTGTGTCCTAAAATCGCATTGACCAAAGTGCCATCTGGGTGCCCAGGCGCTGGATGGACCACCATGCCTTGGGGTTTGTTGACAACGATCACTTGGTCATCTTCATAGACGATATCCAAAGGGATCGCTTGCGCCACTGCGGCTAGCGGCTGTGGCGTCGGTCGCGTGATGGTGATGACGTCGCCGGCTTTGACTTGGTATTTAGGCAAAACGGGCTGGCCGTTGACTAACACCAAGTTGTCGCTGAGCCATTTTTGCGCTTGCGAGCGGGTGATGTCGTCAAAGTTGTCGGCGATCACTTTATCGATGCGGCCGCTTTGGGCTTGAATGGTCAATTCGTTCATCGCGCACCTGATTTTTTGCCGTCAAAAAACAGCAAATGGATCAACACTAAAATGACGCCAATGGTCAAGCAGGCATCAGCGAAGTTGAAAATTGCAAAGTTTATGAAGTCCACTTGAAACATATCCGTGACGAACCCTTGGCGCACGCGGTCGATAAAATTACCTAACGCCCCGGCTAAAATAAACACCAACCCTAAGCGATACGTGCGAAAACCGCGGGAGTCTTTCCACAACCAGATCACCACACCGATGGCGACGATGGTAATGATGTAAAAAAACCACTGCTTACCTTCCAGCATCGAAAACGCCGCGCCGGTATTTTTAATATGCGTCAAGCTCAACACGCCAGGAATAAAACTGACGGTTTCGCCAATGGCCAAATGCGCCACGACCCAAGCTTTGATCAATTGATCTGCGGCGATCAAGCCCACCGCCAACAACAAGTAAATCACCAAAAAACGATTCCTCCAAAAATTAAAGTTTAAAACAATCCTGAGATCACGCCATCATCGGACACATCCATGTTCATCGCCGCTGGGCGTTTAGGCAAACCAGGCATCGTCAACACCGATCCAGTCAACACCACTAAAAACCCAGCCCCAAGTTTTGGCTGGATATCGCGCACATGCATGGTAAAGCCAGTCGGTGCCCCTAAAGCTTTAGGGTCATCAGACAATGAATATTGGGTTTTGGCCATGCAAATCGGTAAGTCATCCCAACCGTTTTGGGCAATGGTTTTTAACGCCAATTCGGCTTTGTGGTCATACACCACGTCGGCGCCACCGTAGATCTTTTGGACAATGGTGGCGATCTTAGTTTTAACTGGTTCATGCACGTCGTATAACGGCTTGAATTCCCCAGGTTGTGCCAAGGCTTTGACTAATGCATCGGCCAATGGCAAAGCGCCTTTGCCGCCTTGACCCCATACATCACTGGCAAATGCTTCAACGCCTAATTCGGCGCAACCGGCGATCAAGGCATCTAATTCTGCTTTGGTGTCAGAAACGAATTGGTTGATCGCCACTAACACTGGACGCCCGAAGCGCTGCATGTTGGCAATATGTTTTTTCAAGTTCTTAAATCCTGCATGCAAGGCGTCAAGGTTTTCTGTGGTTAAGTCTTTTAAGCTTTGGCCGCCATTGTATTTCAACGCGCGAACTGTCGCGACGATCACCACGGCGTCTGGGGCTTGGCCTAAGACTGGGGTTTTGATATCCATGAACTTCTCGCCGCCAAGATCAGCCCCAAAGCCAGCTTCAGTTAAGGCAATGTCGCCTAATGCTAGCGCTGTTTTGGTGGCTAACACCGAGTTGCACCCATGGGCGATGTTGGCAAAGGGACCGCCATGGATCAACGTTGGCGTATGCGCTAAGGTTTGCACCAAATTTGGCTTTAAGGCGTCTTTTAACAACATGGCAATGGCGCCAGTGACTTCAAGATCCGCCACGGTGACAGGCTTTTTGTCGTAAGTAAAGCCGATGACGATTTTGGCGATGCGGGCTTTAAGCTCATGCATATTTTTGGCTAAGCACAACACTGCCATTAATTCAGACGCCACCGTGATATCAAAAGCATTCTCCCGCGGCACGCCACTGGTGGCCCCGCCAATGCCGATCACCGTATGGCGCAAAGCGCGGTCATTGATATCTAACACGCGGTTCCAAGTGATGCGGCGCGGATCGAGATTTAAGGCGTTACCTTGTTGGATATGGTTGTCGATCAAAGCCGCCAGGGTATCAACTGCCGTCGTCAACGCGTGCATGTCGCCAGTAAAATGTAAATTGATGTCTTCCATGGGCACCACTTGTGAGTAGCCGCCACCAGTAGCGCCGCCTTTCATCCCCATGACTGGGCCTAATGAAGGTTCACGCAACGCGATCACCGCGTGTTGGTCCCGCAGGTTCAACGCGTCGCCTAACCCGATGGTGACGGTGGATTTGCCTTCACCAGCAGGTGTTGGGTTGATCGACGTGACCAACACCAACTTACCAGGTTTTTGATCGGCTAAGCGTTTTAAAGCCGGATAGCTGATTTTGGCTTTGGCTTGGCCATATAATTCCAAATCGTCAGCGCTTAAGCCAACTTGCTTGGCAACTTCAACGATCGGTAACATTTCGGTGCGTTCATTTGCTTGGGCAATTTCAATATCAGACATTTGCTTCCCCTTTTTGTGTGACTTGGATGCCGACTTTTGCTAAAGCGGTCAACAGCGGCTTGAGCTTGCCGATGCGAACCAATTTGATTTTACCATACGAACGGGTGTTGAGGATAAAACTAAATTTGTTCGCTTCTACGTTAATAATTGTATTAATCGGCAGCGAGATATTATTTCCAGCAAAGATTCGCCGAATGATTACCTGCTGCGAACTGATCGTCAGCTGCAAGCGCCACACTTGCACGATGGCCACTGCCAGCACTGCCACCAGCCACACCATCGGCGGCCAATACCAATAATCATACCCGCCGATTTCCATTTGAAAAATCACGCCGAGGCCGACGCCAGCTAAGATCGATCCCCAAAAAATGACGCAATCGACGCCGGTGGGTTGATAGCGATAGTTGTGCACGCGGATCCCTCCCATGAATTGTTAGTGTTAATGATACCACGACCATGAAGGCTTTTGGTGGTGTGCTACAATACAAGGGATAAAATTTCGTCAAAACGAGGTCAAGATGATCAAACTATTTACTGATGCCGCCACGCTTGGCAACCCCGGTCCTGCTGGTGCTGGGATCTTGATCGTTGCTAATGGCCAACAAGATCAAACCCATTTGACCTTGGCGCCAATGTCCAATCACGAAGCCGAATTTGTTGCCGCCATTGCCGGCTTCAAACGCCTGCAAGCATTAGGCCTGCAAGGATTGGTGAGTTTTGCCAGTGATTCCAAATTGGTGATCCAATCGCTTGATAAGGGCTACGCCAAACATTACCAAAGCCAAGTTGATGAACTGTTGGCTTTGATCGCCACATTTGATCAAGTGATCTGGCAATGGGTCCCAGAACGCGATAATCGCGGCGCCCATATGTTAGCCCAACAAGGCTTGCATGCCGCCCACTAAAAAACGCGCCGCTTCGGTTGATTCGAAGCGGCGCGTGTGCATCTGACGTGAGTTTGTTACAATTAACCTAAGACTTTGAATTGGTCTGATTTGGCCATGGTGTCTTTGTCGCCAGCAGGTGCTTTGATCTCACCAAAAGGCATTTGGGCGCGCAAGGTCCAGTTTTCTGGAATATCAAAGGCTTTGGCCACTTCGTCATCGATCAGTGGGTTGTAATGTTGCAACGAAGCACCGATGTTGTTGTTGGCTAAGGCGACCCAAGTGTTGAGTTGTGCGGAGCCTTGGCCTTGTTCAGCCCAAGTGGCAAAGTTGTCAGCATAAAGCGTGAAGTCTTTTTCCAGTTGATGCACGACTTTGGTATCGGTGAAGTACAAGATCGTGCCGTAAGCGGCTTTGAAGCTGGCAATTTTTTGCTTGGTTTTTTCATAAGCGGCTTCAGTTGGCACTTCAGACTTCAAACGCTTGACCACGATATCCCATAATTGATCATGCTTGTCGCCAAATAAGAATACGGCCCGCGTGGTTTGGGAGTTGAAAGCCGTTGGGGTGGCTTGAATGGTATCTTCTACCAAGTTCACGATGTCTTCATTTGACGCGTTGATGTTTTTGCCTAAAGCGTAAATCGAGCGCCGTTGTTGCAATAAATTCAATAAGTCTGTATTCATAATTGGGTTCCACCTTTGATTAAGTATGGTAACATTGTACCAACTTGCTTTTAGTAAGTAAAGTGAATAAGTGAAAATTAATTTTTTTGTTCGGAGGTACTCATGTCGTTATTTACTGAGCTGTTCATCCTTTTCATCATCTTGAACACCATCGGCGCCATCTTCACCGTGCTACGCTCTGTGCGGGACATCGCAACGACGTGGGCTTGGCTGTTGGTGCTGATCTTTTTGCCAGGGATCGGCTTTGTGATTTATTTATTTGTCGGCCGCCGCTTATCCGCCAAGAAAATGCGCTTGATCCAAGCCGAATACGCCAAAGCTTCTGCTGCTTTTGTCCATTTGCAAAAAGCCGCCAACGCCAAAGGCCGCTTGGTGCCTTCCACCACCAAAGCCGGCCAAGAGCTGATCAATTTATTTTTGAACTTGGCGCGCGCCCCACTGTTACATAACGATGCGGTAAAACTGTTTTATGATGGCCAAGCCAAGTTTGCTGCCTTGTTTGCCGATATCGAAGCGGCCAAAAGCGAGATCTTAGTGGAATACTACACGATCTACCCTGATGCGCTTGGCATGCAGCTGCGCGATCTGTTGATCAAAAAAGCCCAACAAGGCCTGAGCGTGCGCGTGGTGTATGATGCATGGGGGTCGATGGGCGCCAGTGCCAAATGGTGGCGGCCGTTGATCCAAGCTGGCGGCTGGGCAGAATCATATTTTTCTTCTAAGCACTTGATCGCCGATTTTCGCATGAATTATCGCCTGCATCGCAAAATCGTGGTCATCGATGAGCAGATCGGCTATATCGGCGGTTTCAACGTTGGCGATCAATATGTGTCTCGCTCGCCGAAGTTTGGCTTTTGGCGCGACACGCATTTGCGCATGGTTGGCAATACGGTGATGGCGTTAAAAATTCAATTTATCATGGATTACAACGCCACTGTCAACGCCGGCCGCCAGCTTCCTTACCCGAGTCGCCCCTTGACGGCCGCGCCTTTGCCGACTAAAGGCGCCATGCAGATCGTCGCTTCTGGGCCGGAGTCAGCGGGCCAACAGATCAAATTCGGCTATGTCAAAATGATCTCTGGGGCCACCAAGTCAGTTTGGCTACAGACGCCATATTTGATCCCTGATGACACGGTTTATGATGCGCTGATGAACACCGCCCTGGCAGGTATCGATGTGCGGGTGATGATCCCAGATATGCCAGATCACCCGTTTATTTTCCGCGCGACGCAATATTATGCCAATGCGTTGACCCGCGCTGGGGTCAAAGTATACCATTATCAAAATGGCTTCTTGCATGCCAAAACCATGGTAGTCGATGGCCATCTTGCCAGTGTCGGGTCAGCTAACTTGGACATTCGCTCCTTCAAATTGAATTTTGAAGCCAACGCCTTTATTTACGACGAAGCCATCGCCGCGCAGCTGCAACAAGCCTTTCTTGACGATCAAAAGCACGCCCGCTTGCTCACGCTAGAGGAGATCCAATCACAAAGTACTTGGCTGAAATTCAAGCAACAATTCTCGCGTTTGTTGTCGCCAATCTTGTAAAAGGCGCTTAGTGGTGGTATCCTAACGCGACCCCAGATATTGGGGGTCGTCGCTTCTCCTACTATATCTAGTGATATTTCTTGACAGTGACCACAACTGCCAGTATACTAGCTTTATCAGATAACCAAGAGAGGCGATTTTCATGAATAACGACGTCACATTATTTACTAAAAATGGTTGCCCACAGTGCCGCATGACCAAGAACTACTTGCGCACCCATGGGATCGATTTTGTGGAACACAACATCAACGATGAACCTGAATACATCGATTACTTAAAAAACAAAGGCTTCCAAGCCGTGCCTGTCCTTGAAGCAGCAGGGCTTGAAGCTTTCTCAGGCTTTCGGCCAGAGGCACTCAAGCAATTAGCCAGCTAACTAGCCCATACGCGATGCCCGCACTTTGCGGACATCGCGTATTTTTGTGCCCAAAAAGTGGACCAGACGAAGTCACTTCGGCGCGAGACCTTTTGCCCGACCTAGTCATACAAAAGGCTCTGCACCGCGATCCAAGTTCGAATCGTGGTGCAGAGCCGCTTGCTGTTTCAGCCTTTGATTACCAAATGGTGATGCGCTTGTCTGGGGCTAAGTACATCCCATCGCCTGGCTGAACGTTAAAGGTGGTGTACCAGTCAGCCAAATTCTGGACTTGCACATTGGCGCGCAGTTTGGCTGGCGCATGCACATCGATACTCAACAACAATTGCATGTACTGCTTGCGCGCTTTCATACGCCAAACTTCTGCCCAATTGACGAAAAAGGCATGCAAGTCAGTGTCATCTAAGCCTTTGGCCGTTTCTAAAGCGGCGGCTAAACCACCGGCATCAGCCATATTTTCGGATACCACCAGTTTGCCGTTGACGGGACCCGCTTCAGTTTTCAAACCATCGAATTGATCGATCATCGCTTGGGTTAAGACTTTGAAGTGATCGTAGTCCGCCGGTTGCCACCAATCCGTCAAATTCCCAAATTCATCAAATTGCGCCCCATTGTTATCAAAGCCATGCGAGATCTCATGGGCGATCACTGCCCCGATACCGCCAAGGTTTTGGCTGTCAGATTGCGACAACGCGTAAAATGGCGCTTGCAAAATCGCCGCTGGGAAGGTGATGTCATTGCGTGACGGATCGTAGCAAGCGTTGACCAAATGCCCTGGCATGGCCCATTCTGAGCGATCCACTGGTTTGGTCAATTGTTGCAAGTGATAAGCATGACGGGTTTTGGCGATTTCCGTTGCCGCCGTCAGCAAGTCCGCTTTTTCGTCAACATGCAACAAATCGTATACCGCATTGGCTTTATCTGGGTACCCCATTTTAAGCACCATGGTATCGAGTTTGACGATCGCTTTGTCTTTGGTGGATTGGGATAACCAATCAGACTTGGCCAAGCGGCGCTTATACGTGGCGATCATTTTTTCAACTAATTTGGTGACGTCAGCTTTTGCGGCTTCGCCAAAATAAGTCTTCCCATAATAAATGCCGATCGGTTCAGAAAAGACGCTGTTGGCTAAGCGATAAGCGTGCTTGATTTGCGTTGGCGCTGCGGCTAAACCAGATAAAGCGCGGGAAAAACTGCCGCCTAAGATCCGCAAGTCATCAGACAAATAGCCGGTGTTGCTGAGCAATTCAATGACATAAGCCCAGTGGGCATATTGGATGAAGGTGTCAGCATTAAACAAGTCCTTAAATTCATCCAAGAACCGCGGATCAGCCACGATCACGGTGTCAGGATGTGCTGGCAGCAAGGTGTCGGCGTATTTGGTAAAGTCAAAATCTCCGAATTTTTCCGCGACTTTGGCAAATGGGTATGGGTTGTAAGACTTGGGATAGTCAGCCCATTCTTCAGAAGATTTCACATGCTTGGCGATTTCCGCATCAAAGGCCACCGTGTCAGCCAAATATTGGGTTTGGTCTGCTGGCAACAAATCCGTTTGCGCTAGGACCTGCTTGGCCATATCTTGCCACAAGCCTAATAGTTGCGGGCCTTGAGGGTTGTCTTTGGCATAATAAGTGGTGTCTGGCAAAATCGTGCTAGGACCAGCGATCGTGAACACATTTTGGGCCGTGTTTTTCATGTCTGGTTCCACGCTAGCGGAAAATGGTAGTGGGAACAGATCCAAATCCAGTTGCGCCGCTTTGGCATTAAAGCCGGCTAAGCTGTCAACTTGATTGAAACTCACCAAGCGGTTGAGCACCGGCTGGATCCCAGCGGCATCGCGGGCATTAAAGTCAGCGGCTTTTTGGTAAAGCTTCACGGCTTCGGCAAAATATTGGTCTGGGGCGGGTTTGTCGCCTTTGGCCACCGCATCAAAATCCGCCATCAACTTTTTTTCGACGTCATCTGCCAAATCGGCAAAGCCTCCAGTTGTTGGCTTATCATCTGGGATCGTGGCAGTTTTGGCCCATTCACCATTAACGGCTTCGTATAGATCATCTTGTGGTTTCGTCATTGACAATACCCCTTTCACACTTGTGGTTGATTTCGATTATACCGCGCAAAAAGACGGCTTACCAGAGGTAAGCCGTCGAAGCTAAGCCCATTTGATGCGCACGATCGCATATTCTGCGACATGCTTGGGCCCTTTTTTGGTGGTGACTGTCACCACTGAACGGTCAGCGTAAGGTTTCACTTGTCCAGGTGTGATCGCGTCGATCACGCCAAGTAGCATCGTTTTGTCCATGGTTTTCACAATGACCGGGCGTTTGGTCAACAAAGCATCTTCAAGCAGACTGATGATTTCAGTTGTGCGTTGTGACATAGACATCCTCCTGTTCGTTGGAAACGGTTACGCCCTCAGCGTACCCTATTAATACCCCACACTCAAGTTGACTTGATGACTTTTCAACGTGCCATTTTGCGCAAATTGCGCCATATTCGGCAAGAAAATATCTGCGACTTGTTGGCGCAAATGCGTCACTTGCCCAGCGATGTGCGGCGTCACCCACACATTCGGCAACTGCCAAAGCGGCGAGGTTTGCGGCAGCGGCTCAACGCTAGCCACATCCAGCACGGCGCCTTTGAGCTGGCTGTCAAGCGCTTGGATCAACGCTGGCTCATCGACACTGGCGCCGCGGCCAACATTGATGAACAACGGCTGCTTGGCCAGCTGTGCGAAAAAGGCCTGATCAAAATATTGCTGCGTCGCCGGCGTCAAAGGCATCACATTCACGATGATGTCAGCATTTTGGGCGATGGCTTTATCCGTGGTGACTTGATCAAAATCCGCTTTTGGCAAGCCGTGCCGATCCACCCCAATGACCTTGACGCCGAATTGATGCAAGTGCTTAGCGATCATGGTGCCGATATGCCCAGTGCCATAGATCACTGCTTGTGCTTCTTGCAGCGACCACATCTGTTGTGGCCGCACCCAGCTAGTGGCCACCGGAAACATGCCATGGGCAAACGCTAAAATACCAGCGAGCACATATTCGGCGATCACTTCTGCGTGGATGCCTGCGACATTGGCCAAAAGAATATTTTGCCGCTGAAATTCTGCCAATGGCAAATAATCGACGCCTGCAGACATCGCTTGGACAAATTTCACCCGGTTAGGTTGGGCGATAATGTCTAAGCCGATTTGATTCCAGCCTAAGATCACATCGATGGTTGGCGCCATTTCAGGGCGATAAGCTGCTTTGGAAATGAAATGCCAGCTGGGGTGCGCTTGCGCGGCTTGCGCAACGGTTTCATCTGATAATGCAAACAACATTAAAATATTCATGGTGACCTCCCGTTCATTGGCACGACTGTTTAAGGCCATTGTACAACTTTGCGCAAACCATGGTCACCTCTTGTCCACTTGGCGGAGGGGCAATTGGCGTCGCGACGAGTTGCACAATTTAGATGAGAATGGTATAAAGAAACCATTAGAATTTGGAAAGCGAAGCGATCAGTATGGCTTTTGAATCACAATTTGAACAGTTAGATGCGTTAAATGACCAGGCTCATTATAACGGGACCTATGCGGTGGTCACCCCAACTGAAATATTACATGAACGGGCCATGGGCCAAGCAGATTTTGAAACCGGCTTAGCCTTTACGCCAACGACGACCACTGGCATCGGTTCGGTTTCCAAACAGTTCACCATGGCGGCAGTGCTGTTACTGGTTGAAGCTGGTCAAGTTGACTTGGACCAACCTTTAAGCGACTTCGTACCGGAATTTGATCATGCGCATGACGTGACGCTGCGTGATTTGTTGACGATGCAATCCGGGATCACCGATTACACCGAGATCATTGTCGGCTCGCTGATGGCACAAGGCCAAGCAGCAGGCAAATCCCCTTCGCAAAACGGATTTGACGCCATGGTTGAAGCCAGCCGCGACTTGCCGAAGCAGAAATTGCTGGATATTTTGAACGGTCATCCGCTGAAATTTACGCCAGGCACTGAATTTGCCTACTGTAACGCCAATTATGCCTTGTTGACGCTAGTCGTCGAGGCGGTCACCAAGATGTCATTTGGCGATTATTTGCAACAAGCGATCTTCACGCCACTGCACATGACCACTGCCACCAGCGGCACCCAACACAGCCAAGCTAACGGCTATGCCAATGTCGATGGCGTCCAAACCCCACTGGGTCGCGGCGACCATCAAGCCGGTGATGGCAATGTGGTGTTGAGCTTGCGCGATTTTGAGCGCTGGGCGCAAGCAATCCTCAACCAAAGCTTGCTGAGCCCTGCCAGCTGGCAACTCGCGGAAACCATCCATCACCATATTTATGGCATGGGCTTTATGCAACAAGGCTCAGGCATCGGCCATGGGGGCCATATCGACGGCTATTGGTCAGGCATTTTTCTCAGCCCCGACCAACAAAAAGCCACCGTCTTTCTTTACAATCGCTCCGATTCTGCCATCGCACCAGATCAGCCTTGGACCGATCAGCTCAACGCTTGGCATGAAGCCTTTTGGCAAGCTTGATCAGCACTAAAAGACCCGCATCAACATGAAAGCTGATGCGGGTCTTGTTGGCGCATTTGACGCTTACTTGTTTGCTGGTCGGCTCGTCCAAACATAACTCAACGGCATCGTCACAATGATCGCTGCGACCACGATCCCTAAAGCAACAGCCGAAGCCACTGGCGGCAATAACAACGTGGCTAAGATCAAGATGCCACCGGCGACCATCACATACCCCAGTACGCGAGCAGATTTTAACACGCCTGCTTGGTTGTTGATCGTCCAAGGCACGTGGTACCCGAAGCCGACCCAGCCGGTTTTTGATGAATCTAGCGGCGCAGTGGGCAAATAGTTGCCGATCACAATAAATGCTGCACTGATCACGACCATCGCCCACAGCCGGATGTTGACGGGCTGGTGCAAGGCATAGCGGATCGTGACGGTATATAAAACCAACGTCATTGCGGGAAAAAACCACACTAACACCCGCTCAAGTCGCGGCGCGCCTTTGCCTTGGACGTCAGCCAGATAAGTCACGCCCATGGTGAACCAATGCGCCGCTAGCATGATCAACGGGATACCAAAAACGGCCATCGCTTTTGGCATCCATCCATTTGGCTGATTATCGATCCCCCAATGCGTCACCATCATCGCTGGCAAGGCGTCGTATTGGCTGACGCCAAAACCCATCGTCGCCAAAATGATCGCGCTGGTGATCGCCATCAAGACCCATTTATTTTTTGTCATTGAGATCTCCTCCCACACCTAAGCTGTAGATCCAGCTGAGCACTTCTTCAAACACACTGGCATTCAAGTCATAATAAATGAAATTGCCGTCATGACGTTCGGTGATCAACTGCGCTTGCTTCAACAATTTTAAATGATATGACACCGTCGCGGCAGTGAGATCAAACTGCGCGGCGATTTCCCCAGCCGGCAGTGACTGCGACTTGAGCATGTTCAAGATCTCGCGGCGCACTGGATCTGAGATTGCTTTGAGCGTTTCATTCATGGCCATGGCGCAACCTCCATTCTATTTAGAAATAGTTCTACTAAGAGATATTTCTAAATAGAGTATACAAGCGGAAATGACCTGTGGCAATAAGCATTTAGAAAAAATTCTAAACAGCAACCAGAATTAGAGAAAACTTGCCGCTAACGACTAGTCAATCGCGCCTGCTTGCGGTATGCTTATGTTCCAACTTCATGACGCCGTGATGTGCCAACGAATCGCGCGGCGACAAGCTTTACAGTGGGTAACAAACGTCGCCCGCAGGCTGGTTCAACGCCTGCCTGCCGTCATCATGAAGGAGGAAATTTCATGTCACAACAGTCACCGCATTTACCAGCTGAGTTCGCTAGGGCGTCGACGCTTAAGCCGATCGACTCAGACATCAGTACCGATTCAGCGCCGGAGTTTGACGTGATGGCCGTATTTTTGCAGCAAAGCCAAACTGTCGCCGAACGCAAAAGTCGCCTGCAAGCACCTGACGTTAAATCGTCTGGGAGGTAGCGTGATGGTCGTACAAGCACATTTCGAGTTACTAGACGATGAAACCGACGAAACCGTGGCTTATGGTCCGCTGGCTTTGATCCGACAAGTCGAGACCCAAATGCTTTGGAAACTGTACACCCCTAAAGCTGGCCAGCAAACGCGCTCTGATCCTTGCAAGTACGCCTTGCCTGATGAACCGCCATTTTTAGGCGTGTATGAAGTCAGTCGTTTGTCATTGCGAACCGTTTTTCGTTGGTGGACGCGCCCACGTTATTGGGAGATCATCCAACAGCGCTTGGGTTGCACCTTGTTTTTGGTGGTCAATGACCAACTCAAAGCCTTGCCACCATACACCCGCGAAGAAACCACGCCGCCTTTTGAGTTGCTCGAAAATCTCGAAGAAGACGAAGCCTTGATGTCGCCAGTCCCAGGGGATGTTGAACAATTCAACGCCGAGCTGCCGCTTTATCTCGACGATCCGGCTGCTTACGACCGCTCTGGCATCCGGCCTTGGCTATTGATCACCTGCTTTGCTGATCGAGAATACTTCATCGAAGACTACTTCCCACAGCCTGGCGAGCCGACTTTGCCATACGACTGGTAAAATGCTGATCAACAGGCCAACCGAGGCGCAATTTTGCGCATTGGTTGGCCTGTTTTTTCGTATTGTTCAGAAAAAGTTGATTGTACTCCCCCAAGTGAATGGTATAACAAGCTTAACCACAAACTAAGCTGCCTTGAGAGGCGATGTGTTGATGAAACGACGCTATTTTGCGCTTTGCCTAGTGATTGAATTGGTTATTTTGTTCCTGTTTCGATCACATCTTAGCGACGTGTTGCCGATGCAATTAAACATGTTTACTGAGTCGGTAGTGATGTCAATGACGTATGCTAACAGCATCTTACTGCCAGCAGCCTTGTTTTTGATCGCCATTCACGTGGTGGCGATCGGCTTGGTGTCATTAGTGCCGGTCATGCAGGCGAAAGCCTCACCTGTCGCGCACTTAGGCGCAAGTTTGTTGCCAGTGCTCAGCTGGTATCTGGAAATTTTTTCAATTGTGTTGATGTTTTATTTCTTGGAACTGCCTGCTAAAGGCCTCTTGTTAAGCATGGTGAGTTTCTCGTTTTTGGCAGTCGTGTTGGTGTCAGTGATCGCTTGGATCAAATCGCTGCGCGGTTAGTTGTCGTCGCAAACGCCTGTTGGCAAAATTCATACTTGAGTCAACAAAAAGCAGTTCTGCCATCATCGGCGGAACTGCTTTGGTATGACCGCTCTGGTATCAGGCCTTGGTGATTGATCACCTGCTTTCAAGATCAAGAACACTTTGTTGAAGATCACTTTCCGTAGCTGGGTGTGCCGACTTTGAATCGGTAAATACAAATTAAGCGACCCATCATGCCACGAATTGGCGATTTGGCTGGCATTTCTTCGGAACATCAAAAGATCCGTGTCAACGAAAGCCCAGGATGTTTGCTCGTTGGCACAGACCTTTTTGGTGGATCGATTCAGTTTGATTCCGTCGTTAGTAGCGAGCTCAAACATCGGAATTTAAAGGACCGCGGCTACAGCTTCATGCGCGATCTTCTGGTGCCACTGTCCGGATCACGCGACAAGGATTGCCGACAGCCAAACAATTGGCTGGCACGTCTTTGGTGACGATACTGCCAGCACCGATCACAGAATTTTTGCCAATGGTCACCCCAGGCAAAACCGCGACGTTGGTACACAACCAAACATTGTCTTCAATCGTGATCGGATGCGCATATTCCAGTCCAGCCAGGCGCTGGGGCACGTTTTGCGGGTGGGTCTCCGTAATCAAGCTTACATTGGGGCCGATGAAGACATTGTTACCGATCGTGATTTTTCCACTGTCCATTAGCTTGCCATTGATATTCATAAAGAAGTTATCGCCGACTTTTGTGTTAAACCCATATGTGCAAAACAGCGGCTGCTCAATGACGGCATTTTCGCCGACTTGACCCAGTAAGTCGTGCAACGCCGCAGTGCGTTCTTGGCGTTTCAGCGGATAAATGTGATTATAAGCATAGACTTTTTTGATCGTCTCATCGCGATCAGCAACTAGCTCCGGCACGTATGGATCATATAACAGCCCAGCATAACACTGTTCTCGCTGTGATAAATTCGCCATTTCGATTCCTCCCAGTTGACCCGATTTTACGTGGTTGATTATACCATACCTGATTGCTGAAAAAGTTGATGGCCTAGCCGGCGGTTTAGGATGTGATCATACCAGATTCGCTGTTTCACTTTTGCGGGTATCACCACCAAAAGTAAAGACCCACGCCAGCGCTCAATCTGAGGCTAGTGTGGGTCTTTAGCTTGCGTTTATAACAGACAGCTGGAAGTGATGCGTAGATCGAATCTATTTGTCAGAATTCTGGTTTCCAAAACATTCCGGCAGATCAACGCGTGCACTTTTATTTATGTGAACGTTGTGCCCAGTATTGGTAATAATCAGTCCGCAACGCCCCGTTATATAACTTGCGACGCTTCGTGGCTTTGCTGCCGTAAACTTTCTCAAAGCCTAAGTCAGCGGTCAGGATGTACTTACTCCAGCCAGTCAGTGGCGCATAAGTTTGACCCATTTCGCGATACAATTTGCGAGCAGAATCGAGCTCCCCTAAACGCTTCCCATAAGGCGGGTTGGCCACGATCACGCCGCGAGGTTTGTCAGTTTTGAAGTCTTTGGCGGCCAGTTGTTTGAAGGTGATGTCGTTTAACAAGCCGGCTTGCTTGGCGTTTTCGCGGGCGATCTCGATCATGTCTTGGTTGATATCATAGCCTTCGATATCCAGTTGAATATCCCAGTTGGCCTGATCCATCGCATCGTCTTTGACCGCTTGCAAGATCTTAGGATCCATGAAGCGGAAATCTTCAAAGGCAAAATGCCGCAACATCCCAGGGGCGATATTGTAGCCGATCAACGCGGCTTCGATCGGCAAAGTGCCAGAACCAGTGGTGGGATCGACAAACGGCATATCTGGATGCCAGTTGGTCAACATCACCAAGGCAGCGGCAAAGTTTTCTTTTAAAGGCGCGTCGCCTTTAGCCACTCGGTAGCCGCGTTTGAATAAACTAGCGCCGGTGGTGTCGATGGTCAACGTGGCGACGTCTTTTAAAATCGACACTTCCAACGGATAAGTCGCGCCGGTTTCTGGCAAACGGCCACGGCGATGGTAGACTTCAGATAATTTGTTGACGATCGCTTTTTTAGCGATGGCTTGCACGTCAGGTTCGGAGTGTAAGATCGACCGCACTGAGCGGCCAGCGACTGGAAATGCGGCGTCCATGGGTAAGTAATGATCCCAAGGCAGCGCTTTGACCCCTTCAAACAATTCATCAAAGGTGGTGGCTTTGAATTGGCCTAAGACGATCTTGATCCGATCGGCAGTGCGCAGCCAAACATTGGCTTTGGCGATGGCAGTTTCGTCACCTTCAAAATACACTTTCCCGTTTTCATTGCGGGTCTTGTAGCCGAGATCTTGTAATTCGCGGGCGACCAAAGCTTCCAAGCCGGCAGCCATATGAGCGACTAATTGATATTGCATAAATAAACTCCTTTGTGAGCATACGCCTCAAAAAGGCGCACGGTTGAATCGACAGTTTCAGTATACAGAATTTTTCATAAAAAAACGACCCAGGTTGCCCCAGGTCGTGCCTCTTGTAAACCTCTATAAGCCATGTTTTGTTCCAGCCGCTACCAGGCAGTAGCGACCTTCAGTAATCATCTATCTCAGCTTTCGCTGTCCGGCCGTTGGTTCATTTCCTCTAACCGGACGCCCCTACCAAAGTTTGGGTTACTCGCTCGCGGGGTTTACCCGTTCCAATTCTGCAGTTTCCCGCAGACATCGTCTCTGTGGCACTTTTCAGACTCGCCTGCATGACCGAAGTTTTAGCAGTTAAGTCGCCGTTACCGATAAATCGGTACCCAGGCTTATTGGGCCTGGCACGAACACTACAAGCATCTCAGCTTGTGCGGGCATGGACTTTCCTCACCAGACATAAGCCTGGCGCGATTACTCAAGGTTTACAAGTTGCGATCAATATTGATCAATACCGCCGCCATTGTTATGGCTTTGCGTACTGTTGCCACCATCTGAAAGCTTTGAGCCAAAGACGTGACGTTCCAAGTTGCTGAGACGCTTCAAAATGTCATAGTTGGTGACATTACCGCTTGGTTGTTGCGGCGTTGCCGAAGCGACATTTTTTGAAACATTGAGTTGTTTGGTCAACTCATCAACACGGCTGAACAACCGGTTGTTTTCTTCATTTAAGCGATCGATCTCGGCAGTAAAGCTTTCATAGTCACGAATGATCCCATCCAGAAATTCATCAACTTCATCAGGATCGTACCCGCGGACTTTGTTCTTGAAACTTTTGTCCAAGATATCCTTAGGTCCGTATTTGACAGAGAAAGTTGCATCACTTTTGTTATCCATAATCGAACACCTCATCATCACAGCACAGGATGTAACTATCATACCACAGCCTAACGCGCTTTGCACGGGCAATGTGAAAAAATTCTGTGATCACGCGTTGTCACTTAATTCTCTGGCCGCTTCTTCGAGATCATCCATACTTAACGCTTTAAGCGGGTAATTTCGGCGTTTGCTTTCCGCTAAAGCCACGTTGTATAAATATTCGGCTTTACCTGGATAATCGGTATCATATAGAAATAATGCGCCGTCAGTGTGCTGGGCCATGAAGCGATTATAGCCGGATAATTGTGCGGGTTGCTGATAAGGCTGATCACTGGTGGCGCGGGCAAAAGACACTTTGGCTTGCAAACTTTTGAGCTTGGCTAAGTTGCTTTCATTCCAATGACTGCCGAAATCTTGAAACGGCGTCATCAAGGCCGTTTTCAAATTGGGGTAGTCTGGTTGTAAACTCAATGCCACTTCCAAGCTCCATTGTTCCACACCAAGTTCCCCGCCAGTGATCACCCACTCCAAACCGTCTTCTAAAGCGGTGATCAATTCGTTTTTTAAGAGATATTTAATCACCGTGAGTTTCGGGTCTTGATCGCCATGAACGCTTAATTCCCAAGACCGATAGCCGCTGATCCAAAGCCTGTTGCCCATATTTTTGCTCCTTTAGCTGATGGCATTAGGGATTTGACAAAAAGCTGGTATAATATCAGCTAGGAGTGTGATCACATGCCAATTCATTATCCTAATGGTAAGCCATACCAAAGCGGCGCGCAAACTCAAGCCGCAGCGGTGAATTATGGCGGGCGCGGGATGACGTTGGAACAAGAACTCAATGCCACCAATGATTATTATCGCCAAGTGCGCTTGGCTGTCGTTTATAAAAAACCCACCCCGATCCAAATCGTCAAAGTCGACTATCCTTCGCGCGCGCAAGCCGTGATCAAAGAAGCCTACTTCAAAACCCCGTCAACAACTGACTACAACGGCGTTTACCGTGGGTTATATTTGGATTTTGAAGCCAAGGAAACCAAAAACAAAGCCAGCTTTCCTTTAAAGAATTTTCACCCGCACCAGATCCGGCATTTTTCTGAGTGTTTAGGCCAAGCCGGCGTGTGTTTTGTGGTGATGCGTTTTGTCAGCTTGCATCGCTTGTTCGTCTACCCTGCTAGCAACTTGATCACGTATTGGCAAGCCGCAGACACTGGCGGGCGCAAATCGATCCCGTTGGCAGACATTGAAGCCAATGGGTTTGAACTGCACCCGAAATTACAACCACCGATCCCGTATCTTGCTGGCGTCGATTGGTTAATTCAAACAAAAAAGGTAGGAATCATCGATGAGTAAACCAGTTCCATCACGGATGGCCAATCGCCGCAAAAAGTCCCCAGCCAAAAAGCCTAAAGGCCACTTATGGGTCCGGATCTTAAAATGGCTGGCCATCGCCTTTGTCGGCGTGTTAGTGGCAGGCTTGGCGTTGTTTGCTTATTACGCCAAAGATGCCCCTAAAGTCAACCAAACCGTGTTGACCAGCGCCGGCAGTTCGATCATTTATGATAACAAAGGCAAAGAATTGACCACTTTAGGCGTGGAAAATCGCCTGTACGTTAATTCCAGCCAGATCCCTCAAACCTTAAAAGATGCTGTCGTCTCAATTGAAGATCGTCGCTTTTATAAAGAAAAGTTCGGTGTGGATCCGATCCGGATCGTCGGAGCCTTCGTCAACAACGTCACCAATCGCTCTAACGGTTTGGAAGGCGGTTCGACGTTGACGCAAGAATTGATCAAGCTGTCAGTATTTTCCACCAAAGCCAGCGATCAAACCTTGCGGCGTAAAGCCCAAGAAGCCTGGCTGGCAATGCAAGTGGCCCAAAAGTATTCCAAAGCACAGATCTTGGAATATTACATCAATAAAGTGTGGATGGACAACAACCAATATGGTATGGCCACTGCAGCCAAGTACTATTATTCCAAAGATCTGAACCATTTGGATCTCGCCCAAACCGCCTTGCTTGCGGGGATGCCGCAATCGCCTGCCACTTATGACCCCTACACCCATCCTGACGCCGCCAAAACCCGCCGCGATGATGTGATCGATGCGATGTTGCGTGATAAGAAGATCTCCAGCAGCGATGCCGCCAAAGCCAAAGCCACGCCGATCACTGACGGATTAGTGCCGCAAAAGAGCACCACTGCCACTTCAACCAATGATAAAGTGATCGATTCTTATTTGACCTCTGTGATCTCTGAAGTCAAAAAGAAAATGAACACCAACCCTTACACCGCCAACTTACGCATTTACACCAATATCGATTTGGATGCGCAAAAGAAGTTGTACGACATCGTCAATACTGATGATTACATCAACTTCCCTAGCGACAAAATGCAAACTGCCGTCACCATGACGGATCCAAATTCTGGTAAAGTCATCGCCCAAATCGGCGGCCGCAAAACCGGCGATGTTCAACTTGGCTTCAACCGCGCCACGCGCAACACCCGCTCCAACGGGTCGACAATGAAGCCGTTGATGGATTATGGCCCAGCGATCGAATACTTGAATTACTCGACTTATCAATTGGTCGATGACTCTGCATACACTTATCCTGGCACTGACATTCAACTATACGACTGGGATAAGAAGTATCAAGGCACGATCTCCATGCGCAAAGCCTTAGTTGGGTCGCGTAACGTCCCAGCAGTGCGGACTTTGGCCACTGTTGGCATGTCTCGCGCCACCACGTTCTTAAAAGGCTTAGGCATCAACTTGTCCAGCGCGGAAAAACAAGCCTTGTCTAGCGGGATCGGTGCTTCCGTCAATACCGCGCAAGAAGCTGGCGCTTATGGGGCTTTTGCCAATGGCGGGACTTACTACAAGCCTTATTATGTGCGCAAAGTCGTCGCCGCTGACGGCACCACGACCAGCTTTGATGCCACTGGCGCTCGCGCCATGAAATCTAGCACCGCTTATATGATCACCGATATGCTTAAAGGCGTGTTGACGTCAAGCGACGGTACTGGCTCAGCCGCTAAGGTCTCTGGACTTTATGAAGCCGGCAAAACTGGTACCACTGATTACACTGACGATGAACTCAAAGCCAACCCGGCCTTGAATGCCACTGGGATCTCTAAAGATTCTTGGTTCACTGGCTACACCAAAAAGCGAGTGATCTCTGTGTGGACCGGTTATGACAAACCGACTTATGCTGGGATGGATTACACCGAACAAGAAATCGCCCAAAAGATCTACAAGTACTTGATGAGCTATGAAGTCGAACATGCCAACTTGACCAACTCAGATTGGACCAAGCCAAGTAATGTGTCGGTTTACCACATTCTCAATGGCTCCAATCCTGGCACTGCTGTCACTGGCAATACCAGCAACACCACGCGCGAATTGTACCTGTCTGGGCATGGGCCAAGCAGTCAAACCGCGGTTTCTAGCTCGTCTAAGTCCAGCTCCACGACCAGTTCGACGAGTTCGATTTCATCATCTTCTAGCAGCGTCATTTCCAGCAGCAGCTCGATTTCAAGCATTGTCGAAAGCTCCAGTGCCGCCACTGCCTCCACGCCTTCTGACAACGCCTCAAGCGCTTCGTCACAACCTGCCGCTAACTCCAGCTCGGCTGCCCCCAATACCAATTCAGCGTCATAATGATGCCCATCAAAAAGGCGACCCGAAGTTTGACTTCGGATCGCCTTTTTTGATCAATTCATGGGTCATGCTTTGACTGCCAAATGCACGGTATCGACATGATGATCGGCGAGCAATTGTTCCGCATAAGGATCGTTGCGGTAATCATTGGCGTAATAAATTTTTGAAACCCCAGATTGGATCAAGGCTTTGGTGCAATTCAAACATGGGAAAAACGTCACATAAACAGTGGCACCTTTAGTCGATACGCCGTTTAACGCACATTGTAAAATCGCGTTCATTTCTGCGTGCAACGTGCGAATACAATGCCCGTCGCGCATCAAGTGCCCGGCTTCATCGCAATGCGGGTCCCCTGAGATACTGCCGTTATAGCCAGTGGCAATAATGCGGTGATCTTTGACCAACACAGCGCCAACCGTGGCCCGCTCACAAGTGGAGCGTTCGGCGACATTTAACGCCAACTTCATAAAATAATGATCCCAAGATTCACGTTGGGCGTGACGTTTAGACGGTTGAATGGTATCAGGCATGATGAGCCTCCTTTTTGATCGGATGATAATAAGGTTTGAATTTCAACCACGCATCAGGAAATTGTGGATCCCGCGCCGTTAGCCATTCACGGCCGGTACGGATCAAGCCACGATGCAACTGGATCCAAGTATCTACTGGCATCAGCGCTTCGAGGCGTTTTTGGATGGCATCTGGCGTGGCGGTGGGACTGACGATGCCAAAGCCTTTGGTGATGCGCGACACATGCGTATCCACGGCAATGCCTGGAATATTGAACGCATCTGTGCGCACCACTGTCGCCGTTTTGCGGCCGATGCCAGCCAAAGCCGTGAGTTCTGGATAAGTTTGTGGCACCACCCCATCAAAGCGCGCCATCAACTGGCGGCTCATGGTGGCCAAATATTCGGCTTTGTTGCGATAAAGCCCCAAGCAATCGATGAATGGCTCGATTTGTGCTGGCGTCGCTTGCGCCATGGTTTTGGCATCTGGATACTGCGCAAAAAGTTTCGGCGTGATCGCATTGACGGCGCGGTCAGTGGTTTGCGCCGATAACATCACCGCCACCAAGATCTCAAACGGATCATGGGCCACTAAAGTCGGTTGAGCGTTAGGATATTGGGCCAACACCGCCTGCAAAAATTCAACAGCTAATTGATCATTCACGCGATCGCCTCCTTACAATTGTTCGCGGCGTGCTTGATACGCTTGCACTTGTTGCACCGTGGTCAAGTGCTGTTTTTCCCATGCCAGCAAGATCCGATCCATATAACGCAGTGAATACTTTTGGTTGACCACCGCTTCTCGAAGCGCTAATTGGATCACGCCAGGATCGTAATGATCGATATTCAGCCAATCACTGATGGTTTGTTGTTCGATCGGTGACAGTGGCCGACCAAATTCGATTTCGATTTGGTTGAAGACCAACGCATTGCCAGTCGCAGTTTTTTCAGTGGTGATCTCAGGGGTGGCCAACAAACGCCGCAATAACGGCGTGACGTCATATTGATCCACACTGTGCCCGGCGTTGTCAGCCACGCTATTCAAGGCGATGGCTTGTTTATTGATCAAGCTGCTGATGGCGGCATACACCCCACTTGGCGTCATTTTCGTGGCTTGGGCCAACACTTGTGGTTCTGGCGCTTCGACATGGGTTTGCCCCCAGCGCGTTAAAAACAAGTACACCACAAACTCGCTTTGCGTCAGATCCGTTTGGGCAAAGTGGGAAAACAACACATCTGAAAAACTGGTGGTGCGAGATTGCAAAAAGCTATTTAAAGCGTCTGCCATTTTTGACCTCCTTGAAACTGGCGCCGCAGCCGGCAAAAAAAGACCAAGACACTAAAGGTCTTGGCCCGTTTTTGATCACGGCTTGATGCGGTTGATCATCCGTGGGAATGGGATCGCTTCGCGTAAGTGATCCAAATGGCAGATCCAAGTGATTGCCCGTTCAAACCCTAAGCCAAAGCCGGAATGCGGCACACTACCGTATTTACGCAAGTCCAAATACCATTCGTATTCATCCAGTGATAATCCTTTGGCTTCGATCTGGGCTTTGAGCTTATCATAATCGACTTCACGCTCAGAACCGCCGATGATCTCACCATAACCTTCTGGCGCCAACAAATCGGCACAAACATAAGTATCGTCGCGGCCTGCTTCTGGCAACATGTAAAATGGCTTGATGGCCTTCGGGTAGTTCAAGACAAACACTGGTTGGTCGAATTGATCAGACAGATAGGTTTCTTCAGGTGAGCCGAAGTCATCGCCCCACTTGACATCAAAGTCCGCTTTTTGCAACATATCGATGGCTTCATCGTAACGAATGCGTGGGTATGGGGTTTTGGTGTATTTCTTTAAGGTGTCGATATCCCGATCGATCAAGGTCAATTCATATTCGCAATTGTCGATAACAGATTGCACCAAAAAGGCAATGTAGTTTTCTTGGATCTTCAAGCTTTCATCTTGATGCATGAAGGCCATTTCTGGTTCGATCATCCAAAATTCAGTTAAATGACGGCGGGTCTTGGATTTTTCAGCCCGGAATACTGGGCCAAAGGTAAAGACCTTGCCATAAGCCATGGCACCGGCTTCAGCGTAAAGTTGGCCAGATTGGGACAAGTAAGCTGGTTTGTCGAAATATTCCGTTTCGAATAATTCAGTCGTCCCTTCAGGCGCAGAACCAGTCAAAATCGGCGGGTCCATCTTGATGAAGCCTTCTTTGTTGAAGAATTCATAAGTGGCGCGGATCATTTCGTTGCGGATCTGTTGAATGGCAAACTGGCGCTTGGAGCGCAACCATAAATGCCGGTGATCCAACAAGAATTCAATGCCGTGTTCTTTTGGCGTGATCGGATAATCTTCAGATGTGCCCACCACTTGGATGTCAGCCACTTGGATCTCATAGCCGAAGTGGCTACGCGCATCTTCGTGAATGGTACCGGTGATGATCATCGACGTTTCTTGGTGTAATTCTTTGGCAGTAGCGAAAGTTTCTTCAGAAACCGCGTTTTTCAACACGACCCCTTGGAAAAAAGCAGAGCCGTCGCGTAATTGTAAAAAGGCGATCTTGCCGCTGGAGCGTTTGTCCGTCAGCCAAGCGTTGATCTGAACTTCTTCGTCAACGTGTTGCGCCGCGTCTTTAATGCGAATCGTGGTAGTCATGCAATTAATTCTCCTCTAAGTATTATCAGTTGTTGCCGACGAAAGCCGCAATGCGATCCATCGCCGTCATTAAGCTTTCCATGTCTGTTGAATAGCTCAAGCGCGCATGTTCTGGCATGCCAAACGCTCGCCCAGGCACCAAAGCCACCCCGGTTTCTTCAAGTAGCGCCGCCACAAAGTCATCGACTGACACATAATGACACAGTTGCGCGGCCCGCTTCACATTTGGAAACAGGTAAAATGCCCCTTGAGGCTTTTGCGCCAATTCAAAGCCCGGGATCTGCACTAATCGATCGTACACCGCATTCAAGCGCTTTTCAAATGCTTGACGCATGGTTTCTACTGGGGCTTGGTCACCGGAAAACGCCGCTAAAGCCGCATATTGGGCAACGGCAGTGGCATTGCCAGTGGCATGGCCGAGCAATTTGGCAACGGCTGAGGTGATTTTTTCCGGACCCGCCAACACGCCGATGCGCCAACCAGTCATCGCATAAGACTTGGAAACGCCAGTGATCAACACGGTGTTTTCAGTGATCGCCGGATCGATTTGGATCATCGACGTATATGCCGTACCGTTATAGATCAAGTCGCGGTAAATATCATCGGCGATCACTAAAATATCATGCTTCAAAGCCCAGTTACCGATCAAGGTCAGTTCTTGCCGTGAGTAGATCGCCCCAGTGGGATTTTGCGGGGAGTTGATGATCACCGCGCGGGTCTTGGCTGTGCGGTGGGCCTCAAGTTCGTCGACAGTGACTTTGAAATTGGCTTTGGCGACCACTGAACGTGGCACGCCGCCAGCAAGCTTGATCTGTTCGACGTAAGACACCCATCCTGGGATCGGCACCAGCACTTCTTCGCCAGGATCAAGCAACACCTGCATCAAGCCGTATAAAGCAAACTTGGCGCCAGTGGTCACTGCGATCTGTTTGGGATCATAGCGCACTTGGGTTTGGGCGAAAATGTGATCTGAGATCGCTTGGCGTAATTCAGGGATCCCGGCTGCTTGCGTGTAAAAGCTGGTTTTATTGGCTTTGATCGCGTCAATGGCAGCTTGTTCAATGTGCTTTGGGGTCTCAAAATCCGGTTGGCCGATCGATAAGTCGATCACGTCTTCCCCGCGCGCTTTCATTTGCTTGGTTAAACTCGACACCGCTAACGTTGCCGAAGGTGCCACGGTATTGATTCGCTTTGATAAATGCATAGACTCACTCCCCGAGCTGTTTTATAAATTAGCAACGGCAAATAATTCATCACCGGTTTTAAAATCATAAGTTACATAGCCTAGTTTACCAGACTTTGAGCGGTAACCAACATCCCAAACGTATTTTTGTTTTCGAATGCTCAACCCGACACTCAAGATCTTCTTAGGTGCATAACTTTGGATCGCTTGGGCTTGCGCTTGTTGCATCGAGGTCCCGCTTGATTGGCGCAACACATTCATGTGGCCGGTTTTTTGCCGGATCAGCACATAGACTTTTTGTTTGGTTTTCGTGGTGCCAGCAACTGTGACATAAGAATCACGCTGCTTGTCCCAATAAAAGGCACTGACCGTTTGCACAGCAGCTTTTTTTTCCGCGATGCTGATGGCTTGTTTGCGCACGGCTCGCATCGGCGCCAGCCCTTTTTGATAAATGCCTAACACCATGGCGATCAACACCAAGCCGACAACGACCCAGAGTTGTTTTTGCCATTGGCGACGATTTGCTCTACGCATGGGAGCCCTCCTTTAATAATAGTGGTTCATGATTCAACCACGCGTTGCTGTATTGTGCCATTTCGGCAACGGATAACTGCATCGGCTTCACATTTGGCAAAGCGTGTTGCATTTGCCGACCATATTTGGTGGTGACTAACCGTGGATCCAAACAAATGAATACCCCGCGGTCATGTTCAGTGCGGATCAAACGCCCAAAACTTTGCCGCAAACGCAAAGTGGCTTTAGGCAGCGCATCTTCAGTGAACGGATCTAATCCGCGATCAGTGAGTTCTTGATTGCGTGCTTGCACCAAAGGCTGGTTCGGCGCGTCAAAAGGTAGCCGCGTTAAGATCACCATTTCCAGTTGCTTATCTGGATAATCGACGCCCTCAAAAAAACTAGCCGCGCCCAGTAATAAGGCATGCTTGGAAATGGCAAACCGCTTGGCGATTTTTTCGGCAGAACCAGATACCCCTTGCGCCAAGATCTCCCAATCTGCGGCCCATTTCACGCTGGCAATGCGCGCATACACGGCTTTGATGGTGTCCAAACGGTTGAACAACACGATCGTTTGATGTTGCGTTTGGCATAACTGATGCAACGCATCCACCAAATAACTTAAATACGCAGGGTCATCTGGATGCGGCGCAGTGGGATCGACAAACACTTGCGCTTGAGTGGCGTAATGAAACGGACTGCGCAAGCGCAAAGTCGGCGTGGCCCTTGGCAACCCCACTTCGCGCAACAAATAATCAAAACTGCGCGCTACCAGCAATGTGGCACCAACTAACACTGGCGCAGTGAACCCATCAAGCAAAGTTTTAGTCGCAACCGCAGCGGAAACTTGTTGCCAAGTGAGCTTTAAACTCAGCGGGTCTTTGCCATTCGACAGCTCTAAGCGACACAATTGTTGATCCAAGTGTTTGAAGTCTTGTAACGCTACAAGTTGCTCGGCATCTTGGTCAAAGGCTTTGCGCAGCGCCCCTAATGCTTGAAACAACCCTGCTGCAGACACCCCAAAATGTGCTTGATGGCTGAGATACACTTGTTGTAACTGGCTACATACCCCAGACACGGCGTCAAGTTGGGCAGCTAATTTCGGCACCCAAGCATGTAGCCGGTTGGCCACTTGCTCAGTTTCTTGGGCACTAAGCGATTGCGCCAAAAAACCGGCTTGAGGCTCATGGAGCATTTTGGCACAGCGCACTTGCACTGCTTCAATGGTGGCGATGCCGGCAGCCACTGCGGTTGACAAGCTTTGCAATTGGTAAGTTTGGAGTTTGGAGTCGGCAAAGACTTGCATTAAATTGTGGTGCTCTGGGCGATTGACCAATCGCGCCAAATGCTGCAAATGGATCCGCAATTTCGCCAGGTCCAATTGATGCGCATGAGCCAGCGCAACATTATCAGCCAAATGCTGGGCTTCATCCACCACCAAAAACGGCGCCTCAGTCTGCAACTCTGGGTGGTGGGCCAAATAAGCATGATTGGTGATCACGATACTGGCGGCTTTGATCTGGGCTTGCAGGCGCTGATAAAAGTCATACTTGGCAAAAGTGCCCAAGACTTTGGCCCCCACATGGCTCACTTGCCCAAACAACGGCGCGCGATAAGTAGTCAAGTGCAACTCATCAAGATCGCCAGTCGTGGTCATACTCAACCACACCAACAACTTCATTTGTAGCACTGCCGTTAAGCGGTCGCTGGCAGGCACTTGCAAGCTGTGTTCAAATTGCGTCAGATCCAAATAATGCCGCGGACTTTTCACGATCACAGCATTGATCGGCTGATCCAACAAAGCGGCAAGCTTTTGGGTTTGGGCAAACACTTGGGCTTGTAATACCGTAGTGGTCGTGGCGATCACCAACTTGTGGGCGGTATTGGCGACATAAGCATAAGGCAAAAGATACCCCATCGTTTTACCTAAACCAGTCCCAGCTTCGATCACCAGCGGTTGTTTGGTTTGGGTGGCATTTTGATAGATCGCATCCATCATTTTGCCTTGGGCCGCACGCCACTTGTAAGTCGGCTTTAACAACGCTTGTTTGGCAGCGCGAGTTTGCGGATATGCTCGAGGTTGGATCGGATCCAGTGGTGTGGGCAAAGTTTGTAACAACAACTGGCCCACTTGGCGCATTGTAGGCGGTAATGGGCGATCAAAACGCTCTAATTGCGCCAAGAAATCGCCGGTTTGGCGGATCAGCGCTGGGGCTTTGGCGACGAGTTGATGTTGGAGCACGCTTGGCAGGCTTTGGAAACGTTTCACCAACGCGAGTAATAGATTGGCTGTGCTGATGGCATCAGAATCGGCGTGATGGGGATTTTTGTGTTGGATCCCTAACGCATGGGTAAGATCTTGCAAGCGGTAGCTGCCTTGCGTGGGCAACAAGATCTGCGCCAATTCGACGGTATCGATCGCCGGGTTGGTCAACGCTGGCAAGCCAACGCGTTCAAATTCTGCACTTAAAAATGGGTAATCGAAATTCACATTGTGGCACACGATCACACAGTGTTTCAAGCGGTTGGCGAAGTTTTCGGCAACGTCAGCAAAATAAGGTGCCGCAACTAAGGCATCCGGATCGATATGAGTCAATTGTTGGATCGCTTGAGGCACGTCACGATCAGGATTGACCAATTGCGAGACGGTTGCGATCACCTGTTGTTTTTTGACGAATGCACATCCGATCTGGATAATGCGATCGCCATTTTTGACTGCGGTACCAGTGGTTTCAAGATCTAATACCGCATAGATCTGATCGAAAGCCAATGACTTCACTCACTTCATTTGTTATTCAAAGTACATTTTACTATTGTCTCGGCGCTTTGGCTACGCTGATGACGTCACCAGTCGCCAAGGCCACCAAATATCTGGCGATCACCGGTTGCGGCTGCATCGCACTTAAGGCTTCATCATACAGTTGCAGTTGCAAACTGTAACGCGGCAACAAGTCTGCCGCCGCTTTGACATGATCGGTTTTGTAATCAAACAACACGACGCCTTTGGAGGTGGTGACATACCCGTCGATCATCCCATGGACTAACACGTCATTATCCGCATCCCCAGCCATTTTGGCAAATACCGCTTGTGCCGGCAATAGTAGCGAAAATGCCACTTCACGATGCAACCCAGCGGCGTTTGCTTGGATCAACTGGCCTAAATCGGTTTGGGTGAAGCGCCACAAACTGGCTTGGTCGATTTTTGCGGCAACTTTGCCATCGAGTTGTTGGTCGGCTACTAACGCGTCAATGGTTTGGCCGATGGTTTCAAGCGACGGCTGGCGCCAGTCTAGTTTTTGTAAGACTTGATGCGTTGCCGTCCCGATCGCCGTGGCACTAGGCGCTTGGGGATGACTTAAAAATTGTGGCTGGGCAAAATCCGCCACAAACCGATTACCACCAAGCAAGCGCTTGGAGCTGACTAATTCTTGAATGTCTTCGTCTTCTTGTTGGGCGCGTTTGATCTCGGTGACAGATTGAAAGCCGGTGGTTTTAGTGGCCGCTTCAAAGCGGTATTGCCAATCAAACCACGCGTTAAGATCAAGTTGCGGCTTGGGGTCGACAAATGCATTAGGCGTTGGCGTCGTCACTGACGTTTGATCCAGATCTGACACGACTTTGACTTCAGCCCCAAAAGTTTCGATGCGGTGATCGTTTAACCGTGCGATCGCCATGCCGATCCAATCCAAATAGCGTCTGGCACTGGCGCGCATCGCTTGTGGCAAGACTTGATGCGTCGCAGTCGTGGCGGCTTCCCATTTGCTGGTCAACTCATCTGGGCTGTCAACATTTGCCACTAAGAACAAATATTGCTCAGCGCGGGTCAACGCCACATATAACAAGCGCATTTCTTCAGCCAACATTTGGCGTTTCTTTTGGGCTTTGGCCAATTCAAATTGCGGCAGCGGATAAATCGCCCCATTGGCTTGATTCAGCCACTGCACGCCAGTTAAGTTCGGCGTGAGGATCTGGCGGCTTTGCAAATCGCGCAGGTCAAATTTAGTGTCCATTCCCATCACAAACACCACTGGAAATTCCAAGCCTTTGGAGCCGTGAATGGTCATCAACGACACGGCATCAACGTTAGGATCGACAGTCACAGCACTGGCTAAGTCTTTATTTTGCTTTTGCATCAATTCAATGAAGTGAATGAATGCAAACAAGCCCCGAAAACCGCCAGCTTCATAACTAGCCGCCCGATCGGCTAAAGCGCGCAAGTTGGCTTGGCGTTGCACCCCACCAGCTAATCCGCCAACAAAATCCAAATAGCCGAATTCATCATAGATCCGCCAGATCAATTGGACCAATTCATGCCCGCGGGCAAAATCCCGCAACGCGTCGATCTGTTCGGCAAAATGTTTGGCGATCACTTGCGTCCGCTCGCCAAAATCTGTCGTGGTCGGGCTATTGATAAACGCTTCAAATGCGTCATCAAAACTTGCTTGCGGCTTGGCCAAGCGGATCAAAGCCAACTGATCGGCACTCATCCCCACTAATGGTGAGCGCAACACCGCCACTAACGCGATCTCTTGTTTGGGATTATCGATCACACGCAATAGCGACAACATGGTCATCAGTTCAGTGGTTTTGAAATAATTTTGCGCGTCAGCCACCACGATCGGCACTTTGGCTTTGGCAAACGCACTTTGGATCGCCACATTGTTGGTACGCCCGCGTACCAGCAGCGTGATATCTTGATAGCGAATGCGGCGTTTTTGCCAGACTTTGGCGCCGGTAGCATCTGTGGTTTGACCGGCGTATAACACTGCGTTAGGGTCATTGACCAATCCTTGGATCTTGGCGATCACTAAGTTCGCTTGGCGGGTGGCTTTATCCAAGTTCTCTGCGTCTGGATCATCGTCATCAGTGTTTGTTGGCGTATCTGGATCGGCGACATTCAATAACAATTGCGTTTCTGGCGCAAAATCTCCAGGGGCGTTAAACGTCGCCCGTTTAAGCTGGGCGTCTTGGTCATAGGCCATATCCCCAACTGCCGGATCCATGATCTGAGAAAAAATCAAATTGGTGAAATCCAACACATTGCGGCTAGAGCGGAAGTTTTCGGCCAACACCAACCGCTCGCCTGGGGTGTCGCTTTGGCCAAAGCGTTGATACTTGGCCAAAAACAAGCGCGGATCCGCCAAACGAAAGCCGTAGATACTTTGTTTGATGTCCCCGACCATGAAACGATTGCCTGGATCTTGACGACTGACGGCATCCAGTAAGCTTTCTTGTAGCAAGTTGATATCTTGGTATTCATCCACAAACACCTGATCAAAGCTGGCTTTGAAGTTTTCGGCGATCGGCACGCCAGTTTGGGGATCTAAGGCATGCAAAATGTCTAACGCGTGATGGGCGATATCATTGAAATCTTGCACATGCCGTGACGCTTTTTCACTGGCAAATGCTAACGTGAACTCAAGGCATACGCCACTTAACGTTTGCATCAACGGATAAGTGGCAGTAAGGGCTGACTGCAAGTCTTGAGGGGCGATTTGCACCAGCGCCATGGCATTATCTTGAAAGGCTTTTTTGACGGCGTTTGCGGCTTCAACGGTTTGTTTTTTGATCGCTTTGGCTGCTTCGTCTTTGGTGCGGCGGCCTTTGCGCCAATCTGGCCACGGCAAGCTGGTCAATAAGCCTTGCGCGCTGGCGTAATCCAGCGTGTCTTGGCTGGCAGCGGCTTGAAGCGCTGCGATCACCACGTTAAGCTGGGCATTGGCATCCGCCAAGGCGTTGTCAACCGGATCTAAAGCAGCCAGTAAGTTGGTTAAGCTGTCGCCAGCTTGGTTCAATTGCGCCACTAAGTTCGGCCATACTTGTTGGCTGAACCAAGCGTCAAAGTGCTTTGGGTCATAAGCATCGGCGATTTGCGTTAACCACTGCTTCGGCGTGGGCGTGGTGTTGGCATAATCGACTAAAGCAAAAACCGTGTCGGCTAAGCCTGAATCATCCATACCAGTGCTGAAATTATCAGCCAAGGCTTCAAAAGCTTGAGCATGGTCGCCAGCCAACTCCGTTTCCACCAAATCGTTCCACACGGATTCTGCCAACAACTGCCGCTCCACCGGGTCGCTTAATACCCGAAACCCTGGCTCCAGATCGATGGCATAATAATATTGTTGCACCACTTGTTGACAAAATGCATCCAAGGTCATGATCGGCGCACTATTGGCCAAGGCTTGTTGGGTGCCTAAATGCCGACGGATCTGTGGATCAGTGGCGGCAGCAAAAGCTTGTTTGAGCTTTTTTTTAATTTTGAGTTTCATGTCGCTGGTGGCGGCATTGGTAAACGTCACGATCAACATTCGCGACAATTCGCCGCCAGCAGTCAACTGATGCAAGATCCGCTCGACTAACACCGTGGTTTTGCCAGAACCTGCAGAAGCGGAGACCAAGACATCATGGCCGCCATGTAAAATGGCTTTGGTTTGGTTTTCAGTGTACTTAGGCATGGTCTTGCGCTTCCTTTCGCAGGTTTTGCATAATGGTTTCAATATCCAACGTCGCCACATGATGATAGCGGTCGTGTTCTGTCGCCGGATCAAACAACATAATGGCTTGATAATCGCTTTGAGTGATCACCGTGGCTTCTGATTTGAACTGCAGCGGTGCCAACGCAATATTGCCAGCTAAGATCTGTTGCGCCGCTTGAATGATGGCGCGGCGATTATGCCGCAAATACAGCGCCAACGCCGCTTGGGAGATCGCTTGGGTGCGCGCTGAGAATTCGCCATTTTTCTTGGTCCCGATTTGGACGATGTTGCTGGTGAACCCCGCATTGGCTAACCCGGCATCAAATTGTTCCGCCAACGTCAACGCTTGGTCTTGGTCATCAGGCAACACCAATAAGCCTTGCAGTTTGTAGGCTTTTTCATGCGCTTCGTGGATCGCGTCAGGATCGGGTTGATACGGCACTGGCTTTTTGTGCATGTGCATATACAACGCCCCTGCCGGCTTGTTGGCAATGCCTTTTTGATCCAGATCATTTTCAACGGCATCAATATACGTCAGCATTTGCATCGCCACGCCATAATAAGCTTCCAGCGGCGTGAAAACATGTTTGCTGGATTTGTAATCGATCACCAAAAAGTATTCGTCGCCGTTTAGATTGACTGTATCTAACCGATCGATCTTCCCGCGCACTGACACTTGGCGGTGATCGCCGATCGGCAGTACGATTGGCGCCAGTTGCTGCGCGCGATCGCCGCCACCAAATGGTAACTCGGTTTTTTGCGTGGCAAAGCGCCCGGCCATTTGTTGCTGGCGAATGGCACTGAGCACAGCCACGAGAATGCTTTGGATCCGGCGTTTGGCATAATCCCCTTGCAAACTGGTGGTCAAGATCTCAAGGCCTGGTTGCGCCACTAAGTCATCGACCACTTCGCCAACCAAATCGCGCAATTGTTGGGCATCCAAATCGCCTAAGCGCAACTGTTGTTCGGCTAAACGCTTAAAGACCAGATCTAACGTCGCATGATCCAATGACCCCGTGTCTGCTGGGGTCATCGCAAATTCCGGCCGCACCCGCAAGCGCAAGCCATAGCGCAAGAAATATTCATAAGGATTGCGATAATAGGTTTCTAATTGCGACACGGAAACAAATAAGTGCTCGCCATAAAGCTTTTTAGCCAGATCCGGGTCTAACGCGCCGACATCATTGGTATAAGTCAAACTGCCAGCTAAGCGCGCCGCCAGCGTCGCCCAAGGGGTTTGACGCACTTGCGGATAAACTTGTTGCCAAGCCGCAGGTAAATTCGGGCGCTTTTGTTCGCGGGCTTTTTGTGCCACCGCAACATAATCGCTTAACAAGCTGCGCGGCGTCCCGCCTTGTGGGGCGACTTCTGGTGTCGGTTGCCCCCAAGTGACTTCAGTTAGATTCATCGCCGCAAGCATTTGGCTATAATAAGGGGAAGCGTGATTTTCGCTGTCGCCAAAACCTGGATAACTCATGGTCAATGCGGTATCGCCTGCCAGCATCCCCATATAGTTGATAAACGGATCGCCTAACGCCACTTGTGGCCCATTGATCGCCAGCCAAGCAGTTTCTGGCAAGCGCGGCTGCAACGCCACGCGGTCTTCTGCAGACAACAAGCCAGCATCTGCGACTTGATCTGGCATCACTGCGGCAGTGGCGCCAATGACAAAAACATGTTTGAACTTATTCAAACGCGTCAAAGCCGTTTCCGACACCACCACTTGATCTAACGTTGACGGGATCTGCGTATACGTGGCACTTTCAAAGCCCGCATTTAAGATCTCAACGAATTGGTCCAGATCCCAAGGCGTTTGCCCTAAGATCGCCACATAATCATCTAACAATTTGACCAAAGTCGCCCAAGCTTGTTCACCAGCTTGACTAGCTTGCAAATTGCCAGCGTCGATATCCGCTTGGCGCCAAGCGCTTAATTGCGCCACCACGCCCATGTCGATCAACCACTGGTACAAAATAGTCGCCGCTTGTTGCCCAGTTTCAGCTTCTTTGAGTTGCTTGAATAAAACCGGCACATGCGCTTGGATCAAGCGCCGCACCACATTGATCTGCACGGCTTTTTCCGGATCCAAATCGATGCCGTCATCACTGGCGCGACGGCGCAAATATTGCCAATCTTGATCTTTGGTCCAATAACTGCCTGAGATCCCAGTACGCAACAAGTGATTGTCGCACACATCGACTGCGGCACGAAAATCTTTAGGCGTCATGTCTTTGGGGATCAATAACTCCGTGCGCAATAGTCGGATCACATCGGCATATTGATAATGATGGCGTTGAATGGCAAACAAGCTTTCCAACAAGGCGACTAACGGGTGGTGTTGCATCGGGTGTTCATGATCGACGAACACTGGCAGTTGATATTCGGCAAAAATCGGGTCGATCACATCCGCATAAGGATCCAAATGCCGCGCGATCACCAAAAAATCCCGATACCGCGCGCCATGATGCACCGCGATATTGATGGTTTCAGCCACATGGCGCAGTTCAGTATAAGGCGAATCGGCTTTGGCCAGCGTGACATCAGGGACTGGTTGGCTGAATTTGATCGGGTCTAATTTGGTATTGGCAATAAAAAACTGCTCGACCGCTTGCATACCAACAGACAGCGGCCGATCTGCTGCCGTGATCGCTGGCAATACTGGCACGTCTAAACGCTTAGCCGCAGAAATCAGCCGTTGATACAAGCGCTTGGCTGGTAAGAAGAGATCTGGGGTTTGCGCCGGTTCAAGATCATCTAGGGTCAACGCCACCGTCACTTGGGCAGCTTGTTGCATCAGCGTTTCGACGAGATTCAATTCACTGGCTGCCAGATCATTGAAGTGATCCAAATAAAAATACGTGTGGCTAAGATCGCGGGTCTGCAACTCTTGACTCAACGCCGCTAACAAACTGGCATTGGTGGCAAAAGGGCCGATCGCTTTTTCATAAGCGTCTAACATGATCACCAGATCTTGGAGTTTGGCGCGATGGCGATCATTGCCAGGTAGATCGTCGCATGCTTGTTGTAAGATCTGCGCATCGATGCGGCCGTTAAGCAACTCGGTCAATTGGCTGGCGAGTTTGGTGGTAAAGCCGATGGCATTGGCCAAGCCGCCAAACAAGCGCAACTGGTCGCGATTTTCATGGAGCAAACGCGCCACTAACATGGCGTTTGACGCAGTGTCTAGTCGCGGCTGAGCAAAAATCGGCGATTCGCGCAAAAAATACCACGCCATGCGCGTAAACGAAAAGGTCTGCACGCGATTTTGCGCGGCAATGGTGCCGGTTTTTAAGCTTTTAAGTAAGCTGACTTCGGCTTCAAACTTCACATGGTTCGGCACCAAATAAAACACTTGGGCTTTTGGGTCAGCCAGATTTGCCTTGATCTGTCGGCTCATTGCTTGGGCATGATCTTTGCTGGCTGGTCCGATCACAAATTGTAACGCCATATGCGACCTCCTAGAATTGTTAGCTCTAGTGTAGCACAAGCTAGTTTCTGGCTTGGCTTTAAGGTATGATTATTGTGTTAATTTAAGGAGCAAGACACATGAAAAACGCAACTGGCGAAAGTTTCGCCAAAATTATTTTACTGGGTGAACATGCGGTGGTGTACGGCCAACCCGCCATCGCTTTGCCAGTCAAAAGCATTCGCTTAACGGCGAGCTTGACTGCCGGGACCGATCAAAGCATTCACTCAAGTTTTTATGCTGGTAGCTTACAAGCTGCAGCCAACACAGATTTTGCCGGGATCGCTGATTTGATCGCGGCGTTATTAAAACACTTCAATGCCGTTGACGCTGGGTTTACCTTAACGATCAAGTCGGCGTTGCCACCAGAACGCGGCATGGGCAGTTCCGCCGCTTGTGCCACTGCCGTTGTGCGGGCATTTTATGCGGCATTTGAACAGCCGTTAAGTCGCGCGCAGCTGCTGGCTTGGACGGCGACTTCTGAACACGCGATCCATGGCAACCCCAGTGGCTTAGATGCGGCAACCACTTCAGCGGATCGGCCGCAATGGTTCGTCAAAGGCCAAGCGCCAGTGCCGATCCAGTTTCCGAAAAACGGCACCTTGGTGATCGCCGATACTGGCATTGCCGGGCAAACCAAGATCGCTGTTGGCGCCGTGGCTAAACATTTAGCTGACGACCCAGACAAAACTACTGCTAGCATTGAAGCCATCGGCCAAGCCACAGTGTTTGCCGCCAAAGCGTTGGCTGAGGATGATCTGTTGGCGCTAGGTGCGCAAATGGATCACGCGCAATTGGCGTTACAAGCACTCGGCGTATCTAATGCGGCGTTGGATCAATTGATCCAAACCGCCAAAGCTCACGGGGCATTAGGCGCTAAATTGACCGGCTCGGGTCAAGGCGGCTGTATGATCGCCTTGGCCAACAATGCTCGCGATGCGCAAACGATCCGCCAAGCGTTGACCCAAGCTGGCGCAACAGCCACTTGGCAATATGATTTTAGCGAAGAAAGGACCCACTGATGACTGCAATCATAGCTCGCGCGCATACGAATATTGCGCTGATCAAATACTGGGGCAAAAAAAATGCCGCCTTGATCTTACCTTACACTGACAGTGTGTCTTTGACGTTGAATGATTTTTATACGGATACCACTGTTGAATTTGATCCAAACTTAACTGCAGATACGTTCTGCTTAAATGATCAAGCTCAACCCACCACTAAGATCACCCCATTTTTAGATTTGGTGCGCGCATTGGCCAAACGCCATGACTTTGCGCGCGTTGCCAGTGTCAACCACGTGCCTACAGCGGCTGGGCTAGCCAGTTCCGCTTCTGCATATGCGGCATTGGCGCTTGCTGCCAGTCGCGCTGCCGGGTTAGACCTAGATGATCAAGCCTTGTCGCGCTTGGCGCGGCGTGGGTCAGGTTCGGCATCGCGCAGTATTTTTGGCGGCGTGGCCTGGTGGCATCGCGGGCATGACGATGCGTCAAGTTTTGCGGAAGCTTTGCCGATGCCTGATCTTGATTTGGCCATGTTGGTGGTGTTAGTAGACGCTGGTCAAAAAGCGATCAGCTCGCGCAACTTAATGGCCAATACGGTGGCGACTTCACCGTTTTACTCCGCTTGGGTGGCGCATAACCAACAAGCCGCTGGGCAAATGGTGTCAGCTTTGGCACACAATGATTTTGCCACGATCGGCCATTTGACGGAACAATCCAGCATGCAAATGCATGCCACGATTTTAGCCAGTGACCCTGCGTTTACTTATTGGACACCAGAAACATTGAAAGCTTGGGCGCTGGTCAAACAGTTGCGCGCTGGTGGCATTCCGGCTTTTGCCACGATGGATGCGGGACCAAATGTCAAGATCTTGACTTTGGCCAAACATGTCCCAGCGATCCAACAAGCTTTGCAAGCAGACTTTGCCAACCGCGTGTTGACGACGACGCCAGGTCCCAAAGCCCATGTGATCGGAGGCCAAAATGACTGAATCTGTGCAATCGCATCGCAAAGATGAACATTTATTTTTAGCCGAGAAATTTTTCCAGCCGCAAGCAAATGCCGACTTTGATCAAGTGCGCTTGATCCATCAGCCTTTGGTGAGCACCAAAGTAGCTGACGTGGATGTGACCCCAGCGGTGTTTGATTGGCAATGGCCATTTTACATCAATGCCATGACTGGCGGCTCCAAGCAAACTGGGGAATACAATGCACGCTTAGGCCGCTTGGCCCACGCCTTGCAGTTGCCGATCGCCACAGGCTCGCAATCGGTCGCTTTGCGCGAGCCTGATCTGGCCAAGACTTTTGCCACTTTGCGCCACAATGATCCTGATGGGTTCATCATGGCCAATCTTGGCGCTAAGGCCACTTGGCAACAAGCCCAACAAGCCGTGGCGATGCTTGATGCCAACGCCTTGCAGCTGCATGTCAATGTGGTCCAAGAAGCGGTGATGCCTGAAGGTGATCGCGATTATGATTGGTTAGCCAATGTTTCAGACGTGATCGCCCACTCAGCAGTACCAGTGATCGTCAAAGAAGTCGGCAACGGAATGACCCATGAAGCCATCGCGCAACTGGAAGCTGCTGGCGCCAAATATTTGGATCTTGGTGGTCGCGGCGGCACGAATTTCGCTCAAATCGAAAACGCCCGCACCCAAGATCCTAGCTTGTTGCAAGATTTGGCCAGCTTTGGCCAAAGTACGGTTGAATCCTTGCTAGAAGCCCAAAATACCCCACTGACGGTGTTTGCCACTGGCGGCGTGCGCAGTCCCTTTGATGTGATCAAAGCCTTACGCCTAGGGGCCAGTGCCGTTGGCGTTGCCGGTTTGGTGCTTCATTGGTTGATCAAACTCGGAGATGCCAAAACTCAAGCCAAACTTGAAGCTTGGCAACAAGAACTCCCAGTGCTTTTGGCCATGCTTGGCGCGCACAACTTCAGGGAGCTCAACCAAGTGCCAGTGGTATATGATCTGGCGCTGGTCAATTACGCCAAACAGCGCCACTTAACCTTAACGTGATCAAAAAACGCACCGGCTTTTGAGTGAAGACTCAAAGCCGGTGCGTTTTTGATTAGACCCGCAACCCTTTAGGATACACGTTTTTGATCGTGCCATTAACTAATTTACCTAACGCATACCCCATGCCATTTAACGTTAACAGCACATAATGCTTGCCAGGCAAGTCGCGCTTGAGCAACTCGCCATGGCGATATTGGGCATATTCTGCTGGCGTGGTCGCCACGCTGAGTTGAAAATCTGCTGGCGTCAGCGCTGTGGCTAAGCTGTGACTCGGTTCAAAGCGATTTTTTTTGAAGGTCCCAACATGCACCCCGGCGCGCACGACATGAACTTTGCGCCAATCTAAAGTCCCTGCAGGCACTAAGAATAACTGGTCTTTGATCGCCAGCAATTGTCCAGACAAGCTGTGCGTCAGATCATTGTCAACAAACGCCTCAAAGTCTTTGCGTTGCCCAGCACTTAAGCGGCTGACATCCGCTAGTTTGCCATGCACCGGCGTATCGCCGGCTTTGACGAACTTCGCCACAAAATGCCCTTCGCCGTTAAGCACTTGTGGCCAAAGCCGCGCCGTCATCGCGACGGCTGCATCATGATCGGCCCATTCAGGCCGACCTGAAGCGATCCCAGCAGTTTTGTTGATCGGCACTAATGTCAAGGGGAGCTCGGCATTGGCCCAGCTGGCGATTTGTTCGTCTTCTTCCGGACTAAAGGTGCAGGTTGAATACACCAATGTACCGCCTGGGCGCAACATGGCCGCAGCTGAGCGTAAGATCAATTTCTGCCGTCGAGCACATTCTTCAGGATAATCCGGGTGCCAATATTGCATCGCTTCTGGGTCTTTGCGAAACATCCCTTCACCAGAACACGGCGCATCCACCAAGATCCGGTCAAACGCTTCTGGCCATGCGGCAGCCAAACTGTCAGGATCGTTATTGGTGATCAAGGCATTGGTAATGCCAAATCGCTCCACGTTGCTGGCTAAAATTTTCGCCCGGCCGCGATTGATCTCATTGGTGACCACTAAGCCTTGATTTTGCATGAAACTGGCGATATGGGTGGTTTTACCACCAGGAGCGGCACATAAGTCTAAAACCCGTTCGCCTGGTTTTGGCGCCAGCACCGTGGCCACAAATTGGGCGCTGGGTTCTTGTGAATACACATAACCGGAGACATGGGCAATGCTGTTACCTTGGACTTTGCCATAATGGCCCCACTGACTCCATGGGACTTTTGGATCGGTGTTGTCTTCAGCCACTGCGGGTTTCAGCGGGTTGATGCGATAACCACTTTGGGCAGGTTCATCGAAGGTGGCCAAAAAACTTGGCGCTTCTTCACCTAATAATTGTTGATACTTGGCTTCAAAGCCAGCTGGAAATTGGGTCATTGTTCATTCCTTTCGCGATCAAAGCGCGCGCGCAAGCCTAGGTAATCCCCAGCTGCAAACACGGCAAGCAATAAAGCCGCATAGATCAGTAAGTAAACATGGTCGGTTAAATAAAAGGCCCACCAAGAAACTGCCACTCCGATCGCGCCAGCGACAACATTATGCGCCACCGCGCGGCCCCACCAGCCGCGTAAATAGCTGGTGACCATGATCGGCGTTAAGCCTAACGCTTGATTCATTGGCACTAAGCGACTGGCCAAAATGCTCAACGCCAACGCCGCCAGCGCCAGCAAGAACAACAGGACCAGCGTTTGGCCTTTTTCTTGCCACCAACTGCGCGAATGAGTGCCAGTGTAGACATATTGGCTGGTAGACGTCGCCCATAGCAAGGTTTTTAAGGTATGGGTATCTTGGTCGATATTGTTACCATCGGCGATCACTGTGAGCTGTTTGATTGCCGGCGCCTCAGTGGCAGCACTGGCGTTTAAGAAGATCGCGGTATTCAAGCGGCTCCCAGAGCGCGTTCCCACCATCCCTAATACTGGGATATAGCGCCCATTTTGCGTGAGATAGCGCTGATTGCTGCCAGCATAAAGTTGATCGGCTAATTGGGAGCCAACCACTGCCACTGGCAAACTAGACGTCAAGTCAGCATCTGAAAACCAAGCACCAGACGCTTGCGGCAGGTTGGCGGCATCGCCTTTGCCGTAATAATAGATCGTCGGCGTGGCGGCTTTGGTTTGAAACTGCACTTGCAGATCATCAAGTTTTGAAGCGGCCAGTTTTTGCACGGCTTGCGCTGGCGTCATTTGGCTGTTGGTGTGGATCACTAACGCAGATTCGGTGATACCAAAATGATTCAACCGGTCGGCATAAGCGGATTGGTCATGCACCGACCAAGTCAGCCCAGCGAGCACCACCAAGCCGATCCATAAGAGATCAAGGATAAATAGTCTTTTCAAAACGGCTCCTTCACTGGATCAAATAGATTCGTTCATTGATCGCATCAAATTGCGGCAGTTGCCGATTCAGTTTCAACAAGCGGCGATCGGCTTTGATCTTGGCCAATGACCAAAATAGCTGACTATCAGTGGCGCCATGGCGTTCACCGATGACAAACCACAGCAATTGTGGAAACTGGCGGCGCATTAAATGCAAAGTATGCGCGTCATTCAGATCATGATCTGGGCTCCAAGCCATCACAACGGCATCGACTTGATCGCCATATGCCCATAACGCCGCATTGGCAGTCAAGGCTTGCGTCGGCACCAAAGGCGTGCGACCAGTCATGTTTTCTTGCGTCCAGGTCAACGCATCTGTGGTGATCACTGAGTTGCCTTGGGCTTTTAAGCCTGCAGAAATATAGCCATTGCCGCTGGCGACTTCCAAATACCGCATTGGGCCAAATAACTGTTGCCACGTTTGAAATAAGGCCTGGTTGACACTGGCCCACATGCCATAGTGATAGGCAAAATACTGGCGAAAGTTGCGTAGCATTTTATCCATCACTTGAATGGTTTTCGCGTCACCGCCGGCCAATACCAGATCCAAATATAAACTTTCATCGATCCCTAAACGCGGTAGCGGCGCAATGGGTAATTGGCGCTTGGCCAAAGCATTGCGCCAGTCAGCCATGGCTTGTACTTGCGCGGCTAAATGCGAATTGTTGAGTTGTTGGTTAAGTTGTAAGAGTTTGGCCCAATAAGGCATATGCATTCCTTTACACCTGAAAAAAGAGCATGCGCGCATGCCCCTTTTTCCTAGATCGTTTGACTGACTAATGGATCCCTAACGCCATTTTGGCATAGCGGCTCATGCGCTCTGGCCCCCATGCGGGATACCACACTAAATGGATCTCAACGTCTTTGATGCCATCGATGCCCATTAGCGCGCGATGAATGTCGTCATCCAAAATATCAGTCAATGGGCAGCCCATGGTCGTTAAGGTCATTTCGACAACGCATTTACCGTTTTCATCCAAATCGACCCCGTAGATCAACCCCAAGTTGATCAAATCGATGCCCAGTTCCGGATCGATGACCGTTTCCAAAGCTTCCAGGATCTCGCTTTTCATTTTTTCAAAATAAGCGGTATCTGTGGTTTCAGCCATGCGCTTACCTCCGATTACTTTTCGTCTGCTTTTAACACGCCGCCAACGGCATAGTGTTCAGTGGCCATTTCATTTAACACGATGTGGATATGTTCTTTCGGCGCGCCAGTGTTTTTGGCGATGGCTTCAGTCACGTCGGCACACATTTGGCGCAATTGTTCGCGCGAGCGGCCAGCGATCAAATCAATATGAACTAATGGCATGAGAAAATCCCCTTTATTCTTGTATGCTGTTATTTTAACATAGATCACGCATTAACGAAAAGAAAGCAATTTGCTTGGCGGCTTCGCATTTTCGCCAAGGTCAAGGTATACTATTGGAGAAAATAATAAGGAAGTGGCACAATGACAACTCGTAGTTCCTGTACCAGTATTTTGATCGGCAAAAATGCAACGTTTGACCACTCGGTGCTCATCGGCCGCAATGAAGATTCAAAAGCTGCATGGCCCAAGCATTTAGTCAAACACCAACCCGTTGCTACCGGCCAAACGTTCACCTCAAAAGCCAATCAGTTCACCATGCCTTTGCCTCAAAAGGCTTTGGCTTACACCGCCACGCCTGAATGGACTGACGAATTTGGCGTCTTTGAAGAAGCCGGCATCAACAGCGCCGGCGTCGCCATGAGTGCCACGGAATCCGCTTATGCCAATATGCGCGTGTTGGCATATGACCCATTTGTTGAAACCGGGATCACTGAAGAAGCGATGGTCACAGTGGTGTTGCCTTTTGTCAAAACCGCCCGCGAAGGCGTCAAGCGCTTAGGCGAGATCGTGGCCAAATATGGCACCGGTGAAGCCAACGGCATTTTATTTGCCGATCACCACGAAGCGTGGTACATGGAAGTTGCCACTGGCCACCGGTTTGTCGCCCAACGCATTCCTGATGACAGTTACGCCGTGGTCGCCAACCAACTGGCGATCCAAGCGGTGGATTTTGCCAGTGATGATTTCATGTACAGCCCTGATCTGCAGGAATTTGCCCAACAACACAATTTGTGGACACCAGGCACGCCGTTCAACTTCCGCCAGATCTTCGGCACTGATTCCAGTTTTGATCGCACCTACAACACTGCACGGGTGTGGGACGGCCAACGCCGCTTGACCCCAAGCGTCAGCCAAGACCCAGAATCAAGCGACTTGCCGTTTATCCAAAAAGCTGATCGCTTGTTGCATGTCGATGACGCGTTTGCGGTATTAGGATCGCATTATCAAGAAACTGACTTTGACCCCGCCGACCCCCACGCGAAATACCCGCATCGCTATCGCCCGATTTCGTTAGCCAAAACCCAAGAAGCCCATGTGTTACAGTTGCGGCAAAACTTGCCGCAACCGATTGCTGATATTCATTGGCAAGCCATGGGCGTGGCGGCGCAAAGCCAATTCGTGCCGTTTTTTGCCGGCACCACCCAAACGCCAGAAAGTTTCCGTCAAGGCGCTTTACCCGCCGATTTGAATGCCGCTTATTGGCAATTTAAACTCGCCAGTGTGTTAGTGGATGCGCATTTCAACCACTTTGCTCGCGATTTAGACGATGTGCAAACCAGCACCCATCAAAAGTTGCTCGCCAGCATCGCCCAAGCTGATGCGGCCAGTGTTGGATTAGACGCCAAAGCGTTAGCTGCGTTGGCGACGACTGCCACCGCTGCCAACGCAGCGATCGCTTTAAACGCATGGCATGACTTCACCATGCATTTGCTGCAAGCAAGCACTGACCTGTCGCCATTGAACTTCACGCATGATACGAATTTGTGATTAAAAACCGGCGCCGCAAAATTTTGCGACGCCGGTTTTTAATTACATGAAGGTATAAGGATCAGTGTTTAGCGTAGAGGCAATGGCGTGGATCCCCCACCCATTGGCTTGTGACCACTGGTTGAGGAGCTCGGCGACATGGGTTTTCATGATGCTTTCGATATGATGGCCCGGATCGATCACTGGCATATCGGCTGCCAGCATGTCATGTCCGGTGTGATAGTAAACATCCCCAGTAATATACACATCTGCACCTGCTGCTTGGGCATCCAAATAAAACTTGCCGCCGTCGCCACCTAAAATCGCCACTGCTTGCACCGGTCGCGTGAGATCATTGGCGATCACCCGCAGCGCTGGCACGCCAAAAGCCTGCTTGACTTGGGCCACAAAGGCTTTCAAGCTGATCGGCTGAGGCAGCTGGCCGATGCGGCCCATGTGCTCTTCATCGCCTGATTCAATAAAAGGCAACACCTGCTTGAGCGTCAACGCCTGAGCCAACCAGTCGTTCATCCCACCGATGGCAGAATCCAAATTGGTATGCGCGGCATACACCAATAGATCATGGCGAATGCAGTTGGCGTACATGGCGATTTGCGGATCGGCGTAATTTAAATTCTTCGCTGGGCGAAAAATCGCCGGATGATGGGCAAAGATCATGTCACAATTCAAGGCGATGGCTTCTTCCACCACTTCTGGACGCACATCCAACGTGACTAACACGCGCTTGACAGGTTTGGTGGCATCCCCAATTTGAATGCCGATCGGATCTCCTGGCACCGCCAAAGATCTTGGGGCGAACTGTTCAAACCGCGCGATCACCTCTAACCCTTTAGTCATGTTGGGCCGCCTTCAACAACGCCAAGCGCGCTTTGACAGCTGCGATTTTTTCAGCGTTATCAGACGTCGCTTTTTGCAAGCTGGCCAAAATAAACTCTTGATTGGCAATATTTCGCGCCAGTTGCTTTTCAAACACGTCACCGCGTTTGCGCGCAAGCACTGGGCCAAATACCAGATCAGCTTCGGTGTATGGCACTTCAGGGCTGGTTTGGCCAGCGACGATGATCGGATACACATGGCCTTCATCTTCTAATAACGCTTCATCCAAGATACCGAATTCATGTTGCGCTAACCATTGCCGCACTGTGTAATCGTCACGGTTCGGCTCTAAAATAAAACTTTCTGTGCCATCAAGTTGCGGCAAGCCGGCTTCGAGTAACTCCACCATCAATTCACCACCCATGCCAGCAATAATGATGGTATCAATATCATCTTCAGGCTGGATGCCGCTTAACCCATCAGCTTGGCGCACCACGATCTGGTTTTGCACCCCAGCTTGTTCAATGTTCGCTTTGGCGATCTTGCATGGGCCAGCACCGATGTCAGAAGCCACTGCAAAATCGATCACCTTGTCTTGGGCTAAGGCGATAGGAATATAAGCGTGGTCCGTGCCGATATCGGCTAAACGGGCGCCTGGTTCGACAAAGCTGGCAATTTGGGCCAAACGTTTGGATAAATGAATTGTCATGTTGATCCCCTTTGAGAAATTTTTCTGTATCTAGTATACCAAACCTTATCGCCACATTGGGGTCGAATTTCGCCTACTGGCACTTGAACAAGCCCAAAAAAAAGCCAGGCATTAGGCGCCTGGCTTTGACATCGAACTATTCAAGGAAATCTTTTAACTGCTTGGAGCGACTTGGGTGGCGCAACTTGCGCAACGCCTTGGCTTCGATTTGGCGGATCCGTTCACGGGTGACACCAAACACTTTGCCGACTTCTTCCAAAGTCCGCGTGCGGCCGTCATCCAGCCCAAAACGCAAGCGCAACACGTTTTCTTCACGGTCTGTCAACGTATCCAACACGGATTCGAGTTGTTCTTTGAGCAATTCGTAGCTGGCGTGATCTTCTGGTGAAGTGGCATCAGCGTCTTCGATAAAGTCACCTAAATGCGAATCATCTTCTTCGCCGATCGGGGTTTCCAACGAAACCGGCTCTTGGGCGATCTTCAAGATCTCACGCACTTTATCCGTTGGCATATCCATTTCCGCGCCAATTTCTTCAGGCGTCGGTTCGCGACCTAAGTCTTGCAACAATTGCCGTTGGATGCGGATCAACTTGTTGATGGTTTCGACCATGTGCACTGGAATACGGATCGTGCGCGCTTGGTCAGCGATCGCACGCGTAATGGCCTGACGGATCCACCAAGTGGCGTAAGTTGAGAACTTGAACCCTTTGCGGTAATCGAACTTCTCAACGGCTTTCATCAAGCCCATATTACCTTCTTGGATCAGATCCAAAAATTGCATACCACGGCCCACATAACGCTTGGCAATAGATACCACCAAACGCAAGTTGGCTTCAGCCAAACGCTGCTTAGCTTCAGGGTCGCCAGCTTCGATTTTCAAAGCCAACGCGACTTCTTCATCGGCAGTCAACAAGTTGACGCGGCCGATCTCTTTGAGATACATCCGCACCGGATCATTGATCTTTACGCCACTTGGCGCCGAAAGATCTTTCATTTCCTTTTTGGTGACGGCTTTGGTGCTTTTGATCGATTGAACCGAAGGATCGCCGTTTTTATCGACAACGGAGATCCCGTTGTCTTCAAGGCGCTGCATCAAATCATCAACGGCTTCGCTACGCAATGCAAAAGGCTTGACCACCTTGGTCGCTAAATCAGCATCCGTGATCTGCTTGGCCTTTTTGTAGTCTTTGATGATCCGCTTTACAGCAGCATCATATTTTGGATCGGTTTTCGTGGTTTTTTCAGCCATTAAAGTTCCTCCTTGAAAATGCCATTGCTTATTCAGCAACACTTCCGGTCTTATAAGCACGCAATAACTGCAAATATTGCATCCCTAATTGGGTCGCCCCCGCTTTGTCGCCTAACACTTGCGCTTGACGCAAGGCTGATTTGATCTGTTGCAACTTGGCATAAGTGGCTTCTTTGCCAGCCAGTGCCACCAACTCGTCGATCAGATCACTATCTGCTTCAGGATAAGGTTGTTCACTTAAATTGGTTGCCAACGCCACCAAGTCTTGCGGCACATGGTCCAAATACCCAGCAAACTGCGGCGGATCAGTCGCTGCCGCATACCTCACCCAAGCATCAAACAAATTTTGATATTGGGCGTGTCCGAATTGAAAATCACTGCGATGCAGCCGCGACGCCACTGCCGGCTCGCGCCAAGCATAAGCCAACAATTGACGCTCGGCTTGTTCGAACTTGTCAAAATGCTGGACTGGCGCGGGTTGCATGAAAGTATCCAATTGGCGATGATCTTCAATTGGCGGTGGTGCCTCATCAGGTATCGGCGGCAGATCAACGCGCGGTTGGGCTTGCGGAAGCGAAACCTTTAAGTCGTTGACCGCCACGCCGGTGATCTGGCTGATCTGTTGCAAGTATACCGCTTGCTCGGCGCCAGCAGGGACTTGCGCAACGGTTTTTAGCGCACTTTGCAAATACTGGAGCTTATCAGCATCATTGGTCATGTCCAGTCCAACAGCATCATGATGCAAGGCAAAAGCCGTTGGCGTCAACACCGTTTGGACTTGTTGCTTAAACGCATCGGCGCCGCGCGCTTTGATATATTCGTCTGGATCCATGCCATCAGGTAACACCACCACATTGGTTTGCAGGCGGCTTTGGTGTTGCACCAAAGTCAACGCGCGGGCGGTGGCATTTTGCCCGGGTTCATCGCCATCATAGCAAATCGTCAACTGCCGCGTGTGTTTGGCAATGATGCCGACTTGTTCTTGGGTCAAGCTGGTGCCCATGGAGGCGATCCCCACTGGCACGCCGGCTTGATAGGCAGCAATGACATCCATGAACCCTTCAAACAAAATCGCTGAGCCAAATTGCTTGAATTCACCTTTAGCCGCATCTAAGTTGAATAACACATCGCGCTTGTTGAACAGCTTGGTTTCTGGACTGTTCAAGTATTTAGCTTGATGCGTTTGGCTATCCAACACCCGCCCCGAAAAGCCGATCACGTCACCGAACGCATTTTTAAGCGGAAACATCACGCGATCATTAAAGCGGTCAAACAACGTGGCGTGGTCATCTTCGACAAACAACCCGCTGGCACGCTGCGTGGCGTAATCCACTTGTTGGCCTTCTAAAAATGTCCGCATCAACGTGCGCTCTTTAGGCGCGTAACCGATATCGAAGTGATCGATCGTTTCACGACTCAACCCGCGATCCGTCAAGTATGCCAGCGCCTGTTCACCAGCTTGGGTATTCACTAAAATGTGATGACACATGTCAGTGACTTTCTTCAGCAGATCCATTTGCGCGGCCACTTCAGGATCGACTGGCGCGCGATCAGTGTGCACCGTCACGCCAAGATCGATATGAGCGAATTCAGCGACTTTCGCGACTGCTTCAGGGAAGCTCACTTTGTCATATTGTTGGACAAAGGAAAAGACGTTGCCGCCACGGCCACAAGAAAAGCATTTAAAGATCTGCTTGGACTCATTGACCGAAAAACTTGGCGTGTTTTCGTCATGGAAAGGGCAAATACCAAACAGGTTTTGACCAGCATTATGCAATTGCACATACTGGCCTACGTAATCGGCAATGTTGACGCTATTGCGCACTTCGTCGATTTTAGTTTCCGGAATTATCCCTGCCATGCCCTCACCTCCTCGTAGCGGTAAAAAGTCGCACTTCAAGGTGAAATGCGACTTTTGAGATCGTGTCAGTGCAAAATACTGCAACCTATAGTATAGTCGCTACCGGTCCGTATTGCAAGCACTAATAATAGGTAAGTAAGCAACTTTTTGTCACGCATCCGTTAGGCGACGATCTCGTTATTTAACGATGATCTGGGCCACGGCCCCAAATTGATGGATCAAGTTGGCCAAATTGGTCAATTCGCGCAAGCGGTTAGTCCGCACTGCTTCATCTTCAGCCATGATCATGGTTTCGGTGAAGTATTCAGTGATCACTGGTTCCAAACCGGCTAAAGCTTGATAGTTGGCCTCGCTGGGCTTGTCATCAAACTTGAAGGCCACTGCAATGGCCGCATCATGTAACGCTTTTTCGCTAGGGTTTTCAAATAACTTCGGATCAACGGCACCTTCAGTAGGCGTCTTGTCGGCGATCCGAGTGACCCGGCCTAAAGCTTCCATGACTGGTTTGAAGTTGGCGTCATCTTGATGAGTCGTTAAAACGTTAGCGGCATCGATCATCGCTTCAACATCGACCGTTGGTGCTGCAGCCACGGCATCAACAATATCATGACGCACCTTTTTGCCTGCTAAGAATTGATTGACCCGATCGCGCATAAAGTCAGCTAAGGCTTTGGCGTTGGCTTGATAATCCAACCCAGCAAGTTGGTCGTTGGCTGATAAAGCTTTGAACGCCGCAGTTTGTACGGCATTGACATCAAAGGAGAAGTGATGCGCCGCGATCATCCGCACGATCCCATAAGCTTGACGACGCAAAGCATATGGGTCGTTGGAGCCACTTGGAATCAAGTCAACAGCAAAGAAGCTCATCAACGATTCCAGTTTGTCAGCTAAGGCCAAAACGGTGCCGACCAAGCTTTGTGGCAAAGCGCCATCAGCGGAAATCGGCATATAATGTTCGCGAATCGCTTGGGCCACTGCTGGATCTTCACCGGCAAGTTTGGCATACACTTCACCCATGGTGCCTTGCAGTTCAGCAAATTCGCCGACCATCGCCGATACCAAGTCGAATTTATAAATTTCAGCTGCGCGCAACAAATGCGCTTTGTCCTCAGCACTTAAGCCAAAACGATCCGCTAACAAGCCCGCAATCGTTTTGGTACGCCGCATTTTGTCGGCCATACTCCCAATCTTATCATGGAAGCTGACGGTTTCCAGACGCTTGGTGAAGTCGGCGATGGTCTTCTTTTGGTCTTCAGCGTAGAAGAAGGCCGCATCTTCAAGGCGGGCCGTCAACACTTTGACGTTACCGGCGATGACATTTTCCATATAGTCGGCATTGCCGTTGCGCACCCCGATAAAGGCGTTGACCATTTTGCCTTGGGCATCCCGCGCATAAAAGTAGCGCTGGTTGTCTTTCATTGAGGTAATGAGCACGGCTTCTGGAATGGCGAGATATTTTTCATCAAAACGCCCAGCAAAAGCCGTGGGCCATTCGACTAAGTTGTTGACTTCTTCAAGCAGATCCGCATCCAGATCGATGGTCCAAGCATTATCTTTGGCGATCTGGGCAATTTGATTGCTGATCAATTGCTTGCGAACAGCCGGTTCAACGATCACAAATTGCGCTTTTAATGCATCAACGTAATCGGTGGCAGTGGTTAATTCAACCGCGTGACCCAAGAAACGATGGCCTTGCGTGGTGCGGCCGGCTTGAATATCAAGCAACTGCATCGGCACCACTTGGTCATCCAGCAAACTCGTCAGCCAGTGGATCGGGCGAATGTATTCAAAATCATTGTTGCCCCACTTCATCCGCGTAGGGAAAGTCAATGATTTGATCACGTCGATCAAGCCACTGAGGATCTCTGCGGCAGGCTTGCCGGCAACGGCTTTATGCAAATACACATAATCGACGCCTTTAAGTTCACGAAATTCGATATCGTCAACAGTCATCCCTTGACCGCGCGTAAAGCCGATCGCCGCTTTGGTCCAGTTGCCATCAGCGTCTTGCGCGATTTTTTTGGCTGGGCCTTTAACGTCTTCTTCAACATCGGCTTGTTTATCAGCTAAGTCTTGGATCAACAATGCCAAGCGCCGTGGGGTGGCATATTGTTTGATCTCACCGAATGCCAAGTTGTTGTCTTTGAGATACTTGGCGGTTTTTTTGGCGAATTGCTTGAGGCTTGGGGTGACCACATGCGCTGGCATGTCTTCCAAACCGATTTCTAATAGGTAGTTTGCCATTATTTTGCGGCCTCCTGTGCATGCTTCAACAATGGGAATCCCAGCTTTTTGCGCTCTTCAACAAACGCGCGCGCAACTTTGTGGGCCATTTTGCGAATGCGGTTCATGTACCCGGCGCGTTCAGTGACAGATACCACGCCACGTGCATCTAACAAGTTAAAGGTATGCGAGCACTTCAAAATGTAATCATACGCTGGGTGTACCAACCCAAGATCCATTAACCGCCAAGCTTCTTTTTCATAAGCGTCAAAAAATTGCAACAACATGTCTTGGTTGGATTCTTCAAAGGAATACTTAGAATGTTCGTATTCAGGCTCTTTGAAAATGTCGCCATATAACACGCCGTCGCCCCATTCCAGGTCAAACACATTGTTCACATCTTGGATGTAAGATGCCAAGCGTTCGACACCGTAAGTGATCTCAGAAGTCACTGGTGATACTTCTAAGCCACCGACCACTTGGAAATACGTGAACTGGGTGACTTCCATACCGTCAAGCCAAACTTCCCAACCCACACCGGCACAACCCATGGAGGGGTTTTCCCAGTTATCTTCGACAAAGCGAATATCATGTTCCAAAGGTTCGATCCCTAACGCCCGCAAGGAATCCAAGTAGTAGTTTTGAACTTCTTTAGGACTGGGCTTGATCACCACTTGGAATTGGTGATGTTGGTATAAGCGGTTTGGGTTTTCCCCATAACGGCCGTCAGCCGGCCGGCGGGAAGGTTCCACGTAAGCCGCAGCCCATGGTTCTGGCCCGATCGCGCGTAAGAAAGTATACGGGCTCATGGTGCCGGCGCCTTTTTCCGTGTCGTAAGATTGCATCAGCATGCAACCTTTGTCGCCCCAGAACTTTTGTAAGGTCTGGATCATTTGTTGGACAGACATTTTCTTGGTCATGTCAGATCTCCTTTATTTTTATCGGTGCCAATCAAAAAAGCGCCACTATGCCAAATAATTGACATAGGGACGCTTTACGCGCGGTTCCACCCTACTTCGAGGCCAATTGCACCTCGCCCTTGATTGTCGGTTCGAAACTGCCACTCACAGTTAGAGCATGAGGCTTGCACTCTCCCTCACTCGCTGTTACTCGCGCCTGTGATTCTTTTTCTCAACACCGAATATATGCTTTTAGTATACCAGCTTTCACAAGGTTTTCAATGGTCAGCTGGGTTAATATTTGCGCAACGTCGGTGGCGTATACGTGTCAAAAAACGCTTGAATGGCATCCAAGTCATCAGAAAATAACAGCTTGCTGCGGTGTTCTGCGGTCAAAAACTCATTAGCCACCATTTTATCAAACATTTCAGCCAAAGGATCCCAGTACCCATTGACATTATAAAAGGCACAAGGCGCATCATTATCGCCGACGCGGGCCCAAGAAAAGGCTTCACTGATCTCTTCAAGCGTACCAGGACCACCGGGCAACGCGATGCAAGCGCTAGCCATGCGCAGCATTTCGGCTTTGCGAGTGGCCATATTCGGCACCACCACTAAGTCTTCCAGTTCTTCTAATGCCGCGCCGCGCTTGTACAAGTTATCCGGCATGATACCGGTGACTTGCCCATCTTGCATCAACACGGTTTTGGCCAAGATACCCATTAAGCCGACGCCGCCGCCACCGTAAACTAAGCTGTGATGATTGGCAACTAGCCACTTGCCCAGCTCTCTCGCAGCGGTGATGTATTTCGGGTCATTGCCAGTATTGGCGCCACAGTAAACGGCGATGCGACTCATAGTTGACCTCCATTTGCTAAGATCTCATTGACTTTTTGTTGAACGGCATAATCGCTGTTGCTACCGATGCGTGCAGTAGCCACCTCATCGAGCTGCTTTTGTCCGGCTTGCATCACAAAGCTAGTGCCTGCCAAGGCCAACATTTCGGTATCGTTCAAATTATCACCGAAAGTCACCATTTGTGCTGGCGTGACGTCAAGCAGTTGGCCTAGCGCTTTCAACGCTTGGCCTTTATCCACGTCGGCATGCATCATATCCAAGAAATAATCCCCACCGATGGTTACATGGAACTTCCCTTTAAACGGCGTGGCGTAATCTGGCTCAAAAATGTCATACGTTTCGCCACCTGGGAAGTACACGGAATATTTAGCCACTTGGGCCGCCACTTGGGTGAGATCATCCACTACTGTCAACTTGGCAAAAAACTGATCCAAATAATCGCGATATTTTTCAGCCGAACGTGCGATATAGGCAGTGTCTAACGCACACAAAATCGGCTCACCAAGGTTTTTGCCATAAGTGTAGTGGATCAAGCGCGTGTAATCAGCTTTGGGAATAAATTTTGAGTACACCATTTCCCCATCACGCACCACGATCGCCCCATTTTCTGCCACTAAGCTGACGCAATCAGCGACTGGCGCAAACATCGGCTTTAAGGTATACAAGGGGCGCCCAGACGCCGCGACAAAATGCATCCCCGCATGGTGAACGGCGCGGATCGTGTCATAGAACTTTGGCGGCAGCTGGCCGGCTTCATCTAATAAAGTATGGTCAAGATCTGATGCAATCAGTTTGATTTGAGTCAAGGCGGACATCCTTTCCAGTACGCTTTTTAGTATACGCAAATTGACGCGAAAAAAAAAGCCGGCAAGCGCCGACTTTTTTCATTAATTTGAAGTTTCATGCTCTTTTTGCTCATGCCACTCATTCAACGAGATCAAGCCACTCATGGCGATCGGCAGCAAAATGACCAAAATGATCAAGCCGAAGATCACGCCTAGGGCCACTTGGATCAAGGTGGTGACCCCACTTGGGATCAAGGCGGCAAACGTGCCACCTAAAATCACCGCCGCAGATAACACCACCGCACCGATAGTCGTTGAGGCTTTGAGCATGCGTTGGCGCAAGTCAGGATCGGCTTTGTCGTCTTTAAAGCGGATCATCAAGAAGATACTGTAATCCACCCCTAAAGCCATCAACATGATGAACGTGAAAAATGGAGTATTCCAACTCAACAAGCTGTCACCTAACACATGCATGGAAAACAGCCGGGTGATGCCCATTGAAGCAAAGAAGGCCGTGACCAAAGTGCCTAAGATGGTCAGTGGTTGTAAAATCGATTGGGTGACCACGATCAAGGCAATGGCGATCCCAATCAACATGATCGATGCCGTGCGCTTGAAGTCACCATTGGCCAAGTTTCTCAAATCGTTGTCTTGAGAGGTTTGCCCACCGATGGCAACCGTGCTACCTTTCAACGCAGAATGCTTCATTTTGGCATCCAAGTCACGCTTTAACGTCTTAAATTGCGCGTTAGCCGTGGTGGAATTTGGATCACCTTTAAAGACGACGGTGAAGCTGGTGATGTGCATGCCATCAGCCATATAAGTGTCCAAACTTGGCTTAAAGGCTTGGGAATGAATCGAGGCTTTTGGCAAGTAGAACGCGTCGCCCATATAAGAATGTTGTAGCTCTAACAAATAGGAGCGCATGGTTTTTGAACCACTGGCGATCGTGGACAACCCTTTATCCGCTGCCGTTAACCCAGTGCCTAACTGTGACAATTGTTTGGTCATGCCACTGAGTTTGGTGTTGAGTTCTTGGACCCCAGTATTGACTTGACCTTCGCCTGAATTCAGCGCAGCGGAATTGTTGTTTAACGTCGTCGCCCCAGCAACCAACTGTTGCGCGCCGCTATTTAACGTGTCAGAACCGGTGGCTAAGGCATTTAAGCCACTGGCTAATTGGTTTGTCGCGCCAGACAAGGTGCCAGCACCATTAGCTGCCGTTTGCGCGCCGGCAGCCGCTTTGGTCGCACCTGCGGCGGTGGCTTGGGCACCAGCATTGGTCTTAGCGGCACCTGCTGCGAGTTTTGCGGCATTACTGGTTAAATCCGAAACCCCAGACGTCAATTCTGGCAACTGGGCTGATGAAGCACTGACTTTATCATTCAAGTCAGTGGTCCCTTTGGCAAGGGCCCCCATTGCATCTGTCAACTGGGTGACTTTACTTTCAATGGTTGGGGTCAACAAGGTGATCATGCCTTTGTTCTGGCTGTTGGTAATCAATGTCACTAACGTCTTAGCTTGATTTTGTAAGCCAGCAACTTGCGCATTCATCTCATTGGCGCCATCTGCCAATTGCTTCGTTCCATCAGTTAAAGCACCCATCTTGGTGGTCAAATCACTGGTGCCACTTTGCAATTGTTGCGTGCCTTGGCTCAACTCAGACGTGCCATTGGCGACTTGTGACGTCCCAGAAGCGACTTGAGTCGACGCGCTGGCCACTTGGCTAGTACCAGAAGCCACTTGTTGGGCACCGCTGGCCAAGGAACTGGCGCCAGTGGCAGTTTGACCGGCACCGTTAGCGGCAGTTTTGACTGCGCCTGAGGCAGTTTGCGTCCCACTGGCTAATTGAGAAGCACCAGATTGGACTTGGGCCACGCCGTTGGTATAGGTTTTGACTGCTTGTTGCAGCTGGCTGGAGCCATTGGCCAATTGCTGGACTTGGGCGATTTGCTTGGTGCTATCGGAACTGGATAATTGGGTGTTGGCGGACTTTAACCCGCTTTGGATCTGCTTTAACCCAGCTTGAGAGTCTTTCAATCCTTTGGTGATGGTATTGAGCTGATCGCCTAAATACATTTGCGATAACTTGCTACCACCAGGTTCGGTGACTGATGCGACGGTTTTGATGCCAGGTTCTTTTTGCAAGTATTGGGTCAGTTCATCAATGGCCGCTAACTTGGCTTGGGTGTCGAGTTTGTCATCAGATTTGATGTAGATCGTCGCTGGTGCAGACATCCCTTTAGAGAAGTGATTTTGGATCACCAAATAGCCGGCTTTAGATTGGTAACTGGATGGTACTTCATCGGCGTTGTTGAAGTTCAACTCCGAATCATACCCTAAGGCAAACGGTACCCCAACGGCTAACACCACTGCAATGGCGACCACTGGTTGGGCGATAGCCGCTCGTGATAAGCCATGCCACAACTTGGAAGACCCTTCGCCACCAGCCACTTTGCTGGGCCAAAACATTTTTTCGCCTAACACATTCATAAAGAACATGTTCAAAGTCAGTAACACTGGCAACAAGACGACGACCCCAATGGCCACCGCTGAAGCACTTTGATAAAACGGAAATTTCGCCAACCACAAACTGGAAAAGCCGATCAACACAGATAAACCAGAATACAATACCGTGCGTCCGCCGTGTTTGCGCGTTTCACGCGTGGCATCAAGCACTGGTACCCCGGCAGCCAGTTGGCCTTTGAAGTAGTCATACAGCAAAATATTGTAATCTGTCCCGATCCCAAACAACACGATCACCAAGAACACTTGGGTGAAGTTAGATAATGGGAAGTTGAAGTGTTCGACCAAATTCATCACGATGGACAAACTGGTGATAAACGCCACCCCGACGTTTAATAAGGAAATCAATGGCACGATTGGGGATCTGAACACCAAGATCAACACGATGAAAATAAAGATCACCGCGATCACTTCAGTTTTTTGGATCCCTTTTTCAGTGACCGTCGAAAAGTCGTCATTTAACGCGTCAACGCCAGTGATATAAGTATCAATGCCATTAAGTTTCAATTGATGACGCAACTGGCGCACTTGGCTTGAGACTTGACCGGTTTTCTTCACGGTGATCTGTGCCAATTGCGTCGTCTTGTCTTTGGCACGCAACTGCTTTTTGGTTTCAGCGTTGTCGCTTGGCCCCATGACTTTGGTGACGGTTAAGCCCGATTGATTTTTCAAGGCGCCTAATTTGGCATCGATCTGTTTGGACTGATGCGCTGATAAGGCATTGTCGCCGTTGGAAAACACCGCGGTATAAGTCCGAACTGATTTATTACCGTTGGCCTTTTTTTCAATGCGACTGGCCACTTGGCTCGGCGCGTTGTTCGGTAACGTCACCGCCCCACGCTGGCGCACCAATGCGGACACATTTGGCATGGCAATGATGGCAATGGCAACGATCACGATCCATGCGATCAATGCCGGGTAATGTTTTTGTGTAAACTGCTTCATTTTATCCCCTCATCTTCAATAGATTCCATGATTGCTATCATCATGCTGAGACGATCGATACGCCTTGATCTAGATCAAGAAGATTCATATCATCGTCAATATTTAGACACTTGTAAAACCACAAAATTCATGATAGATTCGAGTCAAGGATTAGACAAGATGCAATTCTTGGGTCATCGTCTAAGCTTAGACACATTTGTTGGGTTTGTCTAAATGTAAGGGGATTAATATCATGAAATACGATCCGCAAAAGAAGCTGAATCGCAATACGCAGCGCACACTCAAGGCGTTTTCAGAAGCGATGTTTGAGCTGTTGGGGGAAAAGAATTTCGAAAAGATCACGGTCAACGAAGTCTGCGTGCGTTGTGATTACCCGCGGGCGACGTTTTACAACTACTTCGATGACAAGTATGATCTGGTGTCTTATTGCTGGTATCAACTGGGCAAAGATGCGCATATGGACGCTGCGCTCGCCTTGCCCACTAGCCAATCGCTGCTGGCAGTATTTGATGAAGTGTACCGCCTATTTAGCACGCACCGCGACTTGTTGAACCATGTGGTGGCACACAATCCCGTTGACGGGTTGTTGATCAGCGACTTCATTCATCACTTCAATCGCGTCATGACGCAACTGTTTGCGCATGGGTTGTCCAACCACAAAACCAAAACACCGATCGAATTAATGGCGCAATACTATTCCAATACGGTGTTGTTGGTCTTAAAGTGGGTGTTTCTTTCCCAGCATGACGTGAGTTTGGATACGGCGCGCGGTTATTTAACTGAGTTGTTGACAAAGCCATTCTTGTCTGAAGCCAACAATTGAGCATTCAACAAGGCCACGACATCAGCTTGCGTCACAGTTTGACTTTGGGTGAGCCAAACGCGGATCAAGCCGATCGCCCCATTGACTAAAAAGCAACTGGTCGCAGGTGCATAGGGCAAGGCCGTTTGAAACCCTTGTGCGAGCTGCGCTTGAAGTTTAGGAGACAGCGGGTTTTGGGCCATGCGCGTAAATGCCGACTTATTGGCGATCAAATACTGCATCAAACCATTGAGCCAAGTGGTATAGGCTCCGTCTAATTTCACTGGTGCTGTTTGGGTGAATTTCGCCAGTAAGTCGTTGATATTTTCTGTGGTCAGTTCATCAGCTAGTTGTTGAACCGTTTGATAATGTAAATAAAACGTCCCGCGACCGACATCGGCCAAGGCAGTGAGCTCGGCGACTGAAATTTGGTCTTCGGGCTTTTGTTGTGCCAAGGCTAAAAACGCATCAGCCAGCGCTTGGCGGGTTTTGCGAACACGACGATCCATGGCAATACCTCCTGTGTCATTAATGAACAGCTGTCTATAATTTAACACAACGCTTTGTTTGCCGAAAGTCCATGGAATAACTGGCGGCTCAATAATATGTCCATTAATAAACAGCTGTTTATTAATGGACAGAAACAGACGCGTTGCGCGCATGAAAAAATCCTCAGTCGGTGGACTGAGGCTTTTGGTCGTCGACGATCGGCGGCAGTTTTTGATCCCAGCTGTGCATTTGATCTAAGAAGCGCTTGGCTTTCGGCACGACCCCGACCGTATCTTGATAGATCCGATCCAGCACCCGTCGAAGCTCTTTTTTGGTGGCCTCAGATACTTGAACACTGTGCAACTGCGTCAAATCGACCACTGAAAACCAGCGCAATAAATACATCGCTTTTGGCGCGACATGAAAGCGATAATTGTCCAAATGCCAATGATTTTGACACAACACGCCGCCATATTGCTCAGAATAATCCAAAGGCAAGTCGTTGCGCCCGTCGATCACACACCCGCGCCACTGTGGCTGCACCCCAAAGGCTTGTAGCAACTGAACTTCCGTGATATTGGTGACCACGGCAGGATCGATGCCTTCATCGATCAGCTTCAACGATAATTGCGCTTGTTGATACCAGCGCGGGATCGCTTCGCCATCAGGAAATGCTTCATCGATCAAGCTCAACAAGTAAGTGGCATAGGCATTGAGCTCAATGTCTTGGCTGATGGTTTGAAACTGGCTGGCAGTTTTGACTGTGGTCATGAAGCTTAAGCCGTTGTCATTGATCGACCCGACATAAGTCCCGACAGTGAATGGCAAAAAGCCCGCGGCCATGCGAAAACCTGGTTTGCGGGCGCGATGAAGCATAAACATTTTCTTGCCAAAACGGTCAGTCATCAACTTGACTAACATATCCGATTCGCGATAGTTGTGCCGAGCTAACACCAAGCCATTGAATTCAGCGACTTCTTTGCTCACTTGAGATCCTTCGTGTTATAACCTAAGGCGCGCAAGTATTGGTTATTGTCGCGCCAATTTTTTTGCACGCGCACCCATAACTTCAAATTCACTTTCTCCCCTAGCAGCAATTCGATTTCGCGGCGCGAACGGGTACCGATTTTTTTCAGCATCGAACCACCTTTGCCGATCACAATGGCTTTTTGGCCATCGCGTTCAACAATAATGTTCGCTTCAATGATCAACTTGCCGTGTTCAGTGCGGTCTTTCATCCGTTCAACCACGACCGCTGCAGAATGCGGGATCTCTTTTTCGGTGAGATGTAAGATCTGTTCGCGGATCAATTCGCCCACCACAAAATATTCTGGGTGGTCCGTCAATTGGTCATCAGGATAATATTGCGGCCCTTCTGGCAACTTGCTGGTCAAATCACTTAACAGCTCGTCGACATTGTTGCCTTCTGTTGCAGAAATCGGATAGACCCCAGCAAAATCATGTCCGTGGCGATAATGATCGATAAATGGCAACAAGTCGTCAGGCTGGATCAAGTCGATTTTGTTCACGACTAAATACACCGGCTTGGTGACATTTTTCAACTGGCTCATGATGTATTGGTCGCCAGCCCCTGGTCGTTCGTCGGCAGGTACCATAAATAACACGGCATCCACTTGGTTCAACGTGGATAATGCCGCAGTGTCCATGTAATTATCCAGTTCGTTTTTCGGTTTGTGCACCCCTGGGGTGTCAACAAACACGATCTGTGCGTCGTCAGTGGTATAGATCCCGTTGATCTTATTGCGCGTGGTTTGCGCTTTAGGCGACATGATGGCGATTTTTTCACCAAGCACCCGGTTCATAAATGTGGATTTGCCGACGTTAGGCCGGCCGATGATCGAAACAAAACCTGAATGATGAGTCAAATGAGTTCTCCTTTTAAAAATGCGCCAGGCAATAACGCCGCAACTGTTGTTGTCTGCGTGTTGCCTGCTAAATTCGTCAGATAAACCGGCGCGCTTTGCGGTAAAAATTCAGCGATCACTTGCCGACACGCACCACATGGTGAAATCGGGCCATCCGTTTGGCCGATCACAGCGATCGCCACCAATTCTTGATGCCCTGCCGACACCGCATTGAAAATTGCATTACGCTCAGCACACATGCTTAACCCATAACTGGCATTTTCAATGTTGCACCCGCCATAAATTTCGCCAGTGGCAGTTTGCACTGCGGCGCCAACGGCAAAGTTGGAATATGGGGAATATGACTGCTTGCGGGCGGCAGTGGCCGCTTGAATCAAATCATCCATGCAATTACCTCCAAAGATAAGGCCAAAAAATCAACCCACCGATCGCCACTGCGGCAATACTGACCACCAGCACAAAGCCGGCAGCAACGTTTAACAATCGCCCGATTTGCGGATCGGGATCAAAGTTTGGCCCGACTTGTAAGCGTACCAACGCTTCAACCACAGAATTGGCCAGTTCTGCACCGATCACTGACGCCACCGCCAAAATCAGCCACAGCCAATCTTGTCGCGACACATGCACCACCAAGCCGGCAATCACCACCAAGATCGCGGCAAACACGTCAAAGCGCAAGTTGCGCTCATGTTGAAACGCCGAGCCCAAGCCTAACAGTGCATGCCGCAGCGACTGGCTAAAATGGCGATTTTTATGCGCTGGTTTACCGCTTGAGGCCATAAGCATCTAAAATCTTTTCTTGCAAGGGGATCATGACTGCTTCATCTTCAGGCTTGATATGATCATACCCGTTTAAATGCAAGAAGCCATGGACCACCGTATAGCCGAGTTCGCGTTCAAATGAGTGGCCGTAATCTTTTGACTGCGCCAACACTTTATCCGGATCGATGAAGAGATCGCCGATATTTTCTGGCAAGCCTGGCACATCAGGCAGATCGTCTTCCCCATCTTCAATGGCAAAGCTGATCACGTCAGTTACCCGGTCCGTTTGGCGATACTCACGGTTGATGCGTTGGATCTCGTCATCTGATACGATTGTGATCGACATTTCCGTATCGTCAGGTTTTTTCAACGCGTCGCCGCAAAAAGCCACCAGTTCTTTGACCAAGGCTTGATGCTTGGCGTCCAAGCGGTTTTCATCGTCATAAAATTCTAGATCCATTGTGGGTTATTCTCCTTTAAGCGTTTGGGCGTCAGTTTGCGCATAAGCGTCGATGATCGCAGCGACGACTGGATGGCGCACCACATCAGCCGCAGAAAATTCGGTAAACGCGATGTGATCGACGTTTTTGAGTAAGTGTTGGGCTTGGATCAGCCCAGATTTGGCGTTATGCGGCAAATCGATTTGGGTGATGTCCCCTTGCACGATCATTTTGGAGCCAAAGCCTAAGCGCGTGAGAAACATTTTCATTTGCGCTTGGGTGGTGTTTTGCGCTTCATCCAAAATCGCAAACGCATTATCCAACGTCCGGCCACGCATATAAGCCAACGGCGCAATTTCGATGACACCACGATCCATCAACCGGTCGGTGTGCTCTTTGCCTAACACCGCATATAACGCATCATAAACTGGCCGCAAGTATGGATCGACTTTTTCTTTTAAGTCCCCAGGCAAAAAGCCTAACGACTCGCCAGCTTCAACTGCCGGACGGGTCAAAATGATCCGTTCCACTTCCCCAGCTTTTAACGCGGCCACGGCCATGACCACGGCCAGGTAAGTTTTCCCAGTCCCAGCTGGGCCAATACCAAAAGTGATGTCGTTGTGGCGAATTTTGTTGACGTATTGGCGTTGGCCAAAGTTCTTGACGCGAATCGGGGCGCCTTTGGCATCTTTGATCAACGTTTGCGAATACATATCTGCAAAATAATCCAACGTCCCGCGTTTGGCCATGTTCAAAGCACTGGCAATATCTGGGGTGGACAGCTTGATGCCTTGTTGCAGCAACTGTTGGACCTGAGTCAACAGTTGATACGCCAAGCTGGCATTGTGGCTGTCGCCGCTTAAGCGTAGTTCATTGCCGAACGGGGCGATGGTCACATCCAAAGCAGACTCGATCATTTTGAAATGTTCATCGTTGATCCCAGCCATGGTGATCGCTTCTTCCGGACTGGTCAACAAAAAGGTCTTGTTACTGGTGTTTTCCGCCAAAAAGTTTGGCCTCCTCAAAAGATACAATTTCCCTTTATTTTACCACAAGCTGGCGATCATCGGGATAACTGATCTATGATCAATGTGTGGTGCGCGCAGCGACAACTAGGTGCGGATCAAACGTCTGCTTCGCCACTTGAAAGCGTAACGACTGCACTTTGCCCACGCGTCGCAATGAGACTTTGAAATGCCCTGACTTTGGCAGCTTCACACTGGCCACCAGTTTGTGTTTGGCATATACCTTCAGCTTGGTGTGCGTTGGCGCACTAGGCATTTGAATGGATCCGCTGACTGTTGCCTGCTTCGTCCCTAAAGTGTAATGCTTCATGGTGAGCTTAGGTTTGATGTAATCAGCGGGCTTTAATAAGTGCAACTTGTTTTTCAGTTGGAATAAATGCAGATCGGCAGTTTGGATCTGGTTGTTGGTCAATTGGTGTTTTGCCAAAGCCGCTTTGATCGCCGGAATACCGGTCACATAATCATTGGCCAACACCGCATCATCGCCGGCTTGTAGCGCCAAAACGTCAATGGATGGAATCTGATGGGCGGCTTTAAACTCGCCGATAGCCCCCATGCCTAAGCCATCCGTAATGATGACACCTTGATAACCTAAGCGCTTGCGCAACACCCCAGTAATGACTTTATGCGACAAACTGGCTGGATACGTGGGATCGATCGCTTGCATCACGATATGGGTGACCATGATGCCGTCAACACCAGCGTTGATGCCGGCTTTAAACGGCAGTAGATCTTTTTTCGCCAGTTGGGCATAAGGGGTATCGACCTTAGCGAAGCCGGTATGCGTGTCACCTGCTGCCCCATAGCCGGGAAAATGCTTCAACGTGGCGCCAACACCTTGCGCTTGCATGACTGGTACGACTTGCTTAATGTAATCAGCAGTGGCTTGGTAACTTTGGCCAAAGGTCCGATCATAAATATAATTGCGAGAACTTGATGCGACATCCGCAATCGGGGCAAAATTCCAATTCACCCCGACATATTTTAGCGTTTGCGCCGCCAGTTTGGCTTGGTACAAGACACTGCTCATGCCCCCGGCCGTATAGGCGTCTTGCGGGGATGGAAAATTGGTATTTTGATAACTGGGACTGTCTGATAAGCGCGAAACCGTGCCCCCTTCTTGATCGGTCGCCACTAAAAGCGGTACCGAAGCAGCGCTTTGATAGCCTTGCACGGTTTGCTTTAACGCTTGCGCCGATTCGACTTGAAAATCGGTGCCAAACAACACCAAGCCGCCAAGATGATACTTGGCGACATCTGCGCGCACTTGCGCTGGCGTCGCTGGTGCGCGGCTGATAAATAATTGCCCGATCTGTTCGTCGACTGACAGGTGCTTGATTTTTTGTTTGAGATCCGCCGTGGTGATCGTGCTTCGTCCAACCGCTGCGACGGGATTCGAGGTACTAGCGGCCAATGCGATAAGCGCGCTGACCAGTAGCACCTCGATGTGCCAATGCTTCATGAATTTCCCCACTTTATCTAGTTGATGGCATCAAAAAAGCCGCCACTAGGACGGCTTTTTCTTAGCTCAGTTTTGCTTTGACGATGCGGTTGACTAAAGCGCCATCCGCTTGCCCCTTGACTTTAGGCATCAAGGTCTTCATCACCTTGCCGAAATCCGCCTTACCGGTTGCGCCGGTTTCTTGGATCACAGAATCGACCAATGACGCAACTGCCGCTTCATCAAGTTGGGCTGGGAGATAACTCTCAACGATTTTGATTTCAGCTTCCAGTGGTGCCACGAGGTCGTCTCGACCAGCCGCCTTGAACTCAGCAAGGGAATCCTTGCGTTGTTTCAATTCGGTAGCTAAGACACTCTTCTCGTCGTCTTCCGTTAAGTCGTGGCCCAATGCGATCTGCTTGTTTTGCACAGCAGCTTTCAACATCCGGACTACGCTCAAGGTTTCTTTGTCCTTGGCCTTCATCGCGGTTTTCATTTGAGCTTGGAGCTCGTTGATCAACGCCATTATTTCACCAAGTCCTTTGATTAAAACTTACGCTTCTTACGCTTACGAGCTGCTTCGGACTTAAGCTTACGCTTAACGCTTGGCTTCTCGTAGAATTCACGCTTACGGTATTCGGACAAGGTACCTGCCTTAGACACGGTGCGCTTGAAGCGCCGAAGAGCATCATCGAGAGATTCGTTTTTCTTAACGACTGTCTTTGCCATATGATATCCCTCCCTCCGACACTGTGTAACTACTGACAGATTACCCCACCAACAGTTCCTAGCTATGATACCAAACCATCAAAACCGCGTCAATAAGCCATTGCTGATTTTTCACAAAAGTTTCATGGATTTTGAGGCAAAATGTTTGTTTTTGCACCGAATTGGCGGGCTGAAGTCAAAATCCAGGTGAACCCAAGAAACCGCCCACAAAATGTGCTAAAATGAGCATATCACCAATAAAAGCGCTCACAGCGCAGGTAAAATTTGGAGGATCGTCAATGGCAGAAGAACTCAACTTCTACATTATTTCAGACTCAATCGGAGAAACTGGACTGAAACTCGCCCAAGCCGTCGCCGCCCAATATGAAGACGTCGCGCCACGTTATTTGCGGTTTCCGTTCATCCATAGCGAAGCCAAGCTAGAAGAGATCATCGACCAAGCCAAAGCCGACAACGCCGTGGTGATCGCCACGCTGGTCACGCCAGGCTTAGGCCAATATGCCAAAGCTTATGCCAAGCAAGTCGGCGTGACCTTTAATGAAGTGATGGCACCGCTGTTAAAAGAAGCCACTAGTCACACCCATCAACAACCTTCTGGCGTGGCGGGAACGGTGCATAATTTAAACGCCAAGTATTTCGACCGGATCTCGGCGATGGAATTTGCCGTGTTGTATGACGACGGCAAAGATCCCAAAGGCTTTTTGGAAGCGGATATCGTCTTGCTCGGGGTATCACGCACCAGCAAAACGCCGCTGTCATTATTCTTGGCTAACCGCAATCTCAAAGTCGCCAACTTGCCGTTAGTGCCTAACGCGCATATTCCAGATGAGATCTACAAAGTTGACCGCAAAAAGATTTTTGGTTTGACTACTGATGCATCAGTATTGATGGAATTTCGGCGTCAGCGCATGATCGCCTATGGCTTAAATCCTGATACCGCCTACTCTGCTCGCGATCAAGTCAATGAAGAACTGAGCTTTGCGGAAAACTTGTACAAAGAACTCGGCTGTGAAGTCATTAATACCGCCCATCGCTCCATTGAAGAAACAGCGACCTTGATTTTAGAAAAATTAGGGCTAGACGAATTCGACAATCAATAATCAAAATCATCGCCTCCCCATTGGCACCAATTTGGGGAGGCGATGATTTTGTTATTCAGCTGACTGCCACAATGCGGTTAATTCGTCTGGTTGATAATTGCCGGTTTTCAACCAGTTGATCTCAACGCCATAAGGCGCAAAGTCGCGCGCATCATCAGCGCCGACATAAGGCGTTTCTAAGATCTTGGGGATATCGACCAAACTCGGATGATGGGCGATGGCATTGAGGCAATCAAAGCCCAAAGTACCGGCGCCAAGATTCGTGTGCCGATCTTTATGCGCACCTTGCGGATTTTTGGAGTCGTTGAGGTGCAACACTTTCAACTTGTCCAAGCCGATCACTTGATCAAATTCTTTCAACACCCCATCAAAGTCGTCTCGTATGGCATAGCCGGCATCAGACATATGGCAAGTATCCATGCACACGCCAACTTTGTCTTTTAGATCCACGCGGTCAATGATCGCCGCCAGCTCTTCAAACCGCCGCCCGACTTCGGTGCCTTTGCCGGCCATCGTTTCCAAAGCGATCACGACGTTTTGCTCCGGTGTGAGGATCTGGTTCAACCCTTCAGCGATTTGCGCGATCGCCGCATCAGCGCCGGCACCCACATGAGCTCCTGGATGAAACGGCATGGCATAGGCGTGCAAGGCATCGGCTCTGGCCACTTCCGCTTGCATGAACTGCACCGCAAAAGCAAAATTTTGCGGTTTTTTGGTGTTGCCGAGATTGACGATATATGGCGCATGGATCACCAAGTGGCTTAACCCACCTGCTTGCATTTGCGCCAAGCCTTCAGGAATCTTCATCTCAGAAATCGGTTTGCGCCGCGTGTTTTGCGGGGCGCCAGTGTAAAACTGCAAGGTGTTGGCACCATAACTGATTGCTTCTGCAACTGCGCCAGGAAACATTTTCGGCGCTTTCATCGACACATTAGCGCCGATCAAAAATTCAGGCATTATCTTCCTCCAAATTCATCGTCAATATCGTTGGGATCGTATTGCGATTCTTCAACCGGATCAGCCAAGCGCAAAATCGACTTGGTTTTTTCCGGTGGAAACGGCGCGTTTTTTTCAGCGACATAATTCATGGCCACGATCGTACCATATTGCGTCGAATAAGTGGTTGGCACCACCACGCGGTCGCCGATGGCAAATTCTGGGGTGGCCAAATAACTATACGGATGCTCACCGTGATGAAATACCACTTGCGCATACAATAAGTCGCCAGGTTTTGGGGTATTGCGCGACAAGATCCGCTGATCGAGCATTTGCGGCGCAAACTTTTGGAGCCAATCGCTGATCGCCAAAGCCGCAAACGCCCAATCGTCGATCGGTTGATCCAAACTCAACGTGCCAAATGCTTGCACCGGTTGCGCATAGCGAAAGCGGGCCGTTAGCGCTAAAGGTAATGACGGATCTGCCACCTCGATCCCGTCAAAAGCCATCTTAGCCAGATCCTGCATCAACTCGCCGACAGTAGGATCAGCAATGGCAAAGCGGCTTTTGCTGCCAGCGTGAGTGCTGGTGAGACTCAGCGTTTGGCTGTGGCGGTCGATCACCAGCTTTTCACGCGTATCGGCATCTGGTTTGTATACCACGATCAATCGCTCCAAACGATCTGGGGCATCATCAAACAGCAACAATAGCGGAAACGGCAACACCTTGCGGATCTGATCTGATAGCGCCGCCAACGCGCCAAGATCTCCGGTGACTTGTTCGCGGCCACCATCACCATTGCGCGTCAGCGTCCAGATCCCAGGAAAGACAGTCAACGCATCGTGAAAGCTTTCCACCGGTGCCACCACCTCCGCCAAAAGGTGGATCAGCTGATCGGCTTGCGTTGCGGTGATCTGGGCGGCTTGTTGGTCGCGATAGTGACTGCCAAACACATTGGTCAACACCACATCCCCAGTGGCTTGAATGGTCAATTGTTGCGCCATCAAATCGCGATCAGCTTCATCCAGCAGCAAAGCGCGCTGTGAATCGATGGTGACTGAGCGAATCGTGCCCAGCGGTTGGGTCAATTTGCTGAGCTGTTCAAATGCGATCAAAAACCATTGGCGATTGACCGCATCTGCCAGTGACGCTTGATGCCAATAAGTGACTTGTTGCCACATGGTGTGGATCCCATTGCCTAACGCTTGCGGGTCGCCAACTGCGTGAATGAACGCGCGCGTTGCGTCAACGTCAGCAATGTCGGGTAAAACCACGTGACCTGGCGTCAGCGCCGCAAATTGATCCAAGTGAAAACCAGCTGCTTTCAAGTCAGCTTCAAGCGTTTGCACATACCCTTCATTTTGCGCCACTGCATTGATGTCAAACAAACGGTGCCATTTCTCAGCCAAACGGTGAAGCTCAGCACGTGTCGTCATCAGCGATCCCTCCTTGGATTTCGTTACCTCCATTGTCCGCGGTTTGACTGGAAACTGCAACCAAAAAAGCATCCCCAAAATCGGGGATGCGTGATGGCTCAATCGGTTTTCGGCTCGTAAAAGCGGCCCATGATCTTCACCGAATCGGTGATCGACACAAACGCGTAAGGGTCGCTGACTTTCATCGCACTTTCAAAGTCATACATTTCCGCACGTGAAATGATGGTAAACAAAATCGTTTTTTCTTCGTGGCGAAAGGCCCCTTCAGCGTCATGAACAATGGTGATCCCGCGACGCAAGGTGTTTTGGATCTCATTGATCACCGCTTTGGGGTGTTCGGTGACGATCATCACTTGCAAGCGTTGCTGGCGGGTGTATACCGAATCCAAGATCTTACCGTTGATGAAAATCGCCAAGGCCGAATACAACGCATGTGGCCAATCATTGACAAAACCGGCAAAAAATAAGATCACGATGTTTACGGCAATATTGACCGTACCGATCGTGGTGCCAGTTTTTTTGCGTAACACGATGCCAATGATGTCCAAGCCACCAGTCGACAAATTATTGCGCAATGCAAACCCTGTGCCTAAGCCATTGACCACGGCGCCAAAGATCCCACAAACGATCGGGTCAGTGGTCAACGGCTTGACGATGCCTAACCAGCGAATGGAGATCGAACTGAAAATAACCGCTAAAAACGTGAAAATGGTAAAGCGGTGGCCGATCTTACGCCAAGCTAAGACAAATAATGGGACATTCAGCAAGAAGAGTAAAGTCCCAGTATTCAATAAATCAGTGGTTCGCAACCCAGCAAACGGCGTGGCAAAATCAAACCACTTGCGCACGATCGTCGCCAATAATTGCGCCGCCCCAGTGATACCACTGGCAAAGACCCCTGCTGGTTCCCAAAACATATTTAAAGCGATGCCGACACAAATCGCGTAAAAAATGGCCGCGGTGAAGCGACTCCAATTTTGATGACGGCGAATGAGTCGATCAATTTCATGCATGACGAATTCCTTTCTGAAAATCACAATGCGAGTAGTATAACACGCTACTCGGTGAATAGTGTTAGAAATTCCTCATAACCGGCTTTTTTTAATTCCGCCACCGGAATGAAGCGCAACGCTGCTGAATTGATGCAATAGCGCATGCCGCCAGCTTCTGTGGGACCATCGGCAAACACATGGCCTAAATGCGAATCGGCTTTCGCTGAGCGCACTTCAACACGCGGCAGTGACAACTGGCGATCGATATGTTCATGTAAATGCGCGATCGGTTTGGTGAAACTCGGCCACCCACACCCAGCATCGTATTTATCCAGCGACGAAAACAACGGCTCACCTGATACCACATCCACATAGATCCCGGCTTCGTCGAAGTCATCATACTTCCCTGTGAATGGGTGTTCTGTGGCGCCATGTTGGGTCACATCATATTGCAGCGGTGTCAGGCGTTTTTTTAAGTCAGCTTTTGACATCAGCCTACCTCCCTTTTACCTTGATTGTACTAAAACGCGGCGCAAAACGGAAATGTGACGCCTGCCCAAGCCGCATTGTTTCGCGCCAACAAAAAACTGATCCAGCACTTGGCCAAATCAGTTTCTTGAAAGTTAAGCTTCTGGATCGTCATCATGTTCATGTTCAGGATCCACGCCTGCGCGGACCTCGATGCCTAAATCAACTAATTGCTTGTCAGCAACTGGATATGGCGCTTTGGTCATCGGTTCTGAGGCTTTGGAGTTCTTTGGAAAGGCAATGACGTCGCGAATGTTATCGCGCCCAGTCAACAACATGGCAAAACGGTCCAAGCCAATGGCTAAGCCGCCATGCGGTGGGAAGCCAAAGTCTAAGGCACTCAACAAGAACCCAAAGGCTTTTTCTGCGCGCTCTGGGGTAAAGCCCAAAGCATGGAGCATTTTTTCTTGGATCTCGCGCGTATGGATACGAATCGAGCCGCCGCCTAATTCATAACCGTTCAACACGATATCATAAGATTGGGCGTGAGCGGCATGCGGATCAGTGTCTAGCAGATGCACATCTTCAACGTTAGGCATGGTGAATGGATGGTGGGCTGGGACCCAACGTTCAATGCCTTCATCATATTCAAACAACGGCCAGTCAACCACCCAGCAAAAGGCGAATTGGCTTTCATCGATCAAGTTCAATTCATGCCCAAAATGCGTCCGCAAGTAGCCTAATGAAGCCGCCACGACAGCCGGTTGGTCAGCCACAAACATGATCAAATCGCCAGCTTTGGCACCTAACGCGGCAGTCAATTCTTTGCCGTCACCAAAGAATTTCGCGATCGGGCCACTGATACCCTCATCGGTCACTTTCAACCAAGCCAAGCCTTTGGCACCAAAGCGCTTGATGTAGTCTTGTTGTGCATCGATCTTCTTGCGTGAATAAGCTGCAGCAGCCCCTGGGGCCACGATGGCGCGCACTTGGCCACCATTGGCCACGGCACCAGCGAAGACTTTAAAATCAGAGTCTTTGACCAACTCAGACACATCTTGGATCTCCATGCCAAAGCGCAAGTCAGGCTTATCTGAGCCATATTTGTCCATGGCATCTTGCCAGTTGATGCGCTTAAATGGCACTTGGACATCGATGCCTTTGACGTCTTTCATGACTTTTTTGATCAAGCCTTCTGTCAAGTCTTGGATCTCTTCGGCAGACAAAAAGCTGGTTTCCATATCGATCTGAGTGAATTCTGGTTGGCGATCGCCGCGCAGATCTTCATCACGGAAACACCGCGCGATTTGGTAATACCGATCAAAGCCGGCACCCATCAACAACTGTTTGAACAATTGTGGGGATTGTGGCAATGCGTAAAAGCTCCCAGGATAAATGCGTGAAGGCACCAAATAATCGCGTGCCCCTTCTGGAGTAGAAGCCGTCAGCGTTGGGGTTTCGACATCAATGAAGCCTTGGGCATCAAAATAAGCATGGGTTGCCGTCATGATTTTGGAGCGGGTGATCAAAGCTTGTTGCATTTCTGGCCGACGCAAGTCCAAATAACGATACTTGAGCTTCGTTTCTTCAGACGCGTTGACGCCATCGACAATATCAAAAGGCACAGTTTTGGCTTTGTTCAACACCGTGACAGAAGAAACTGCCACTTCAACATGGCCAGTTTTCATTTTGTCATTGATCGCAGCGCCTTCGCGAGCCCGCACCAAACCAGTGGCTTCGATCACAAATTCGCTACGCAAGTCTTCTGCGACAGCTAAAGCATCTGCATTGATTTCTTGTGAAAATACCAGCTGGACGATCCCAGCGCGATCGCGTAAATCGATAAAAATCAAATTGCCCAGGTCGCGGCGCTTTTGCACCCAACCTTTTAACGTTACAGTTTCGCCGATATGTTGATCAGTAACATCTCCGGCATAATAAGTTCGCTTGGCCACGTTTAGTCCTCCAAAGTTTCTTTGTATAAACTTGCAAAATCTGTTGTCACAATGTTTTGGTCGACAGTTTGTTGCTCACCAGTGGCCATGTCTTTGACTTGCACGGTACCGTCAGCGAGTTCACTTTCGCCTAATGTCAACACTAAGCGCGCCCCAGCTTTGTTGGCGGATTTGAATTGCGCTTTGGCTTTGCGGCCTAAGTAATCCATATCTACCGCATAACCTTGATGGCGAATGGCAGTGGCCAGCTTCAAAGCTGTCGGTGTGGCACTTTCATCGATCGCCACAATGTATGCTGGCAAAATGCTTGGCTTTTGTTTGCCTTGCATTAACAACATCAAGCGTTCAACGCCCATCCCAAAGCCAACACCTGGCGTTTCTGGACCGCCAAGTTCTTCAACCAACCCATTGTAGCGGCCACCACCTAAAATCGTGGTATACCCGCCACCAAACACTGGATCGCCTGACATCACTTCAAAAATGGTGTGGTTATAATAATCCAACCCGCGCACCATATCGGGATCGACCACATAATCGATGCCGAGGTTTTCCAAGTTGGCTTTCACCGCGTCAAAATGCGCTTGGGCTTCAGGTGTTAAATAATCCAAGATCTTCGGCGCATTGGCCACCAGTTCTTGATCATGCTTATCTTTTGAATCTAAGACGCGCAGTGGATTTTTCTCCAAGCGGATCTTGGAATCAGCGGATAGTTCGTCTTTAAAAGGCGTCAAAAAATCGATCAACGCTTTGTGATAAGCGGCGCGGCTTTGCGGATCACCTAATGTGTTGATGGCAAAACGCAATTTCGTTGCGCCCATGCTTTCAAGCAGATCCTTGGCTAAAGCAATCACTTCGGCATCCAGCACTGGACTTTCGGAACCGAATGCTTCAACACCGATTTGATGAAATTCGCGTTGGCGACCAGATTGTGGCCGCTCATAGCGAAACATTGAACCCATGTAAAAGACCTTCACCGGCTTAGCGTGTTCTGGGCCATATAATTTGTTTTCAACATATGCGCGCACGACGCCGGCAGTACCTTCTGGACGCAAAGCCATGGTGCGGCCGCCTTTATCATCGAAGACATACATTTCTTTGGTGACGATATCAGACGTATCACCAGCTGAGCGCGAGAAGACGTCGACGTTTTCAAATAACGGCGTGCGGATCTCTTGGTAGCGATAGCGGGTCAAAATGTCACGAGCCGTCGCTTCAACTTGTTGCCACAGTTCACTTTGGCCAGGCAGAATGTCTGCGGTGCCTTTTGGTCGTTGGTAGCTCATCTAACTATCTCCTTTTTTCGTCCATCCGTAAAAAAAGACACCCCTCGATTGAACGAAGGGTGCAAGCACGGTACCACCTTGTGATTTAACTCACGCCATAACGGTGGCGACCGGAGTTTCTCTGCCTCCACTGCGTCTTGTCGATCATTGTCAGCTTACACCATCTCTGACTCGCTTGTGGCGATCTCTTCTACAGTTTCATTGGCTCGGATGTCTTAATTACCTATTGAGAATAGCCCAGATAACGCGTGATTGTCAAGGCTTTTCGCCGTTAGCGCCACCGATTGCAGAAAATCTAACAGATTCCTTCAATCGCCTGATTTGTAGTCGTGTTCATAAGCATAATTTGCTATAATTAATCTAGAAAATTAAGGACTGATTCCATGACATTCAAACAATTACACCGCTGGCCGCTGATGATCGTTTTGGCGATTTTGATCGGTATTTCCGCTGCGACCACTGTGGTTTTAGCAAATAATAATACGCTGACGGTCACTGCCAGCGTGGTCAATGTCCGCTTAGGCCCAGGGTTGTCTTATGGCACCATGGGGCAAGTACAAAAAGGCGGCAACCTCACCATTTTAAAAAAGCAAAATTCCTGGTACCAAGTCCGCTTAGCCGGCAATCGCATCGGCTGGGTGGCTTCGTGGTTAGTGCATCAAGATGATGCCACCACCAGTGCCGCTAAAATCGCGCGAACCACCACGAATGTCAACGTGCGCCAATACGCCTCAAGCACAGCCAAACAGCTTGGCACCTTGACCAGCGGCACCAACGTCAGTGTGTTGTATCAAAGCAACGGTTGGAGCCAGATCCAATATAACAACACCGCCGCTTGGGTCGATTCCAGTTTACTTCAATTAACTGGGGCGACCACTGCGATCAATCCGACCCAAACGGCCATTGCCACGGCTAAAGCCACGACGCCGACATTGAAAGCTACCACCACTTTGGCTGCCAATGTGCGCCAAACCGCTGGCTTAAACGCCGCTGTGGTCACTCGCATCGCCAAAGGTGCGACAGTCACGGTGTTGAATCAATCAGGGGATTGGTATCATGTGCGCACCGCAGATGGCAAAACCGGCTATATCGCCAGTTGGATCTTATCCATGCCAGGTGCGTCAACCAACAAAGCCGCCACGAAGTTGTCAGAAGCCACTATTGTGATCGATCCCGGTCACGGCGGCAATGACACTGGGGCGTTGTCAACTTCTGGCAAATACGAAAAGACTTACACCCTTGAATTGGCCAAAACAGTCGGTTCCCGATTGGAAGCGGCTGGCGCCAAGGTGGTTTACACCCGCTCCACCGACACCTTTGTCGATTTGGCACCACGACCGATCGTCGCCAAAAAAGTCCACGCTGATGCGTTTATCTCCTTCCACTTTGACTCCACGCCAAATGCCAATACCGCTAGCGGCTTCACCAGTTACTATTACAATGCCGCCAAAGATAAGGCCTTGGCCACGAACTTAAACAAAGCGCTTGGCAGCAACTTAAGCTTGACTAACCGCGGGGTTGCTTTTGGGAACTATGAAGTGTTACGCGATAACAATCAGCCTAGTGTCTTACTGGAAATGGGCTATATCAATGATGATCATGACTTCAAGTTCATTTCGTCGCCAAGCTATCAACAACTGATCGCTTCAGATATCGTCAACGGCATGAACGCGTACTTTGCAGCAGGTAATCATCAGTAACATCACCAAGACCTCGAAAGTTGAGGTCTTTTTTTGTTTCTGCAGAACATACAAATAGGCACTTTTCCAACGTTTGGCTGAAAAAGTGCCTACTGCGCCAATTTAGGTGCCTTAGTTTACGTCTGTGAAGTGTCACCGCTTAGTGCGGTCACACGTTGTCATGCCCGTGGGCACTCCTTCGGCCACAGTCTAAAGTGCACTGTGGGTAAAACATGGTGCAGGTGGATCCCGGGTTTTGCACAATCCGACGCATCGCGGTGATCGGTCATGGCCAAGTTGGGGAAGTCATTGGACGACACCGCGCGACAGTGGTCTCAATGCTTCACTTGGGTTGGTCGATCGATACATGCGATGGGTCGCTTCTGTGACTCACTTTTTGCCGGAGTTACAGCTGACCATTTTCTTCGGTACGCCAGCGCTCTTAGGTCCCACGGAAATCATATCACCACGCTACGGCCCCATGGTGACTTTGCTGCCACAAAGCTTGTGCGATGTACCTAACCGCCTTGCTTTGCTTAGTGCTTTCCTCAACAAAAGGTACCTGCTCTTACGTTTGCTTTTGTTGAGACATGTAGTGTAGCACCTTAGATTTAAAAATGCAAGCGCTTTTTTAAAAACAAAGAGACCTCCGCTAACAGAGATCTCCCGAAGAGCAAATGGATTCTTTAACCTGACTTAACGCTTAATGACCTAGCAATGGCACGATATCCATCAAGGTTTCGATTTGATGATCTGCCATCGGCGCGTCGTTGAGCTTGTCGATGTTGAAGTACACCCCTTGCACATTTGCCGCTTGACCGGCGATCACGTCTAAACGCCGATCCCCGATCATCGCCGTGCGTTTAGGGTTGAGCTGATAGCGATCGACTAAATACAACACGGCATCAGGCTTGGGCTTGCGGGCCAAATGCAAGTCACTGGTGACCCCACCTAAGAACAGTTTGTCTAACCCGTTGCGTGCCAGTAATGCCCATGCTTTGTTGTCGCGATGGGTCATTAATAAATTGTTGCCTCCAGCGTCAACTACCGCTTGTAACACTGATGCCGTTTGCGCATAAGGGGTGGCTTTCATCACTTCTAACGCTTCGCGGCGGTGATACTCAGCCAGCACTTCGTCTTCATCTAAATGCTGTTGGCGAGCAAAACGCTTAGCCGTTTCAGTCACCGAGCCATGTTTGATGATCTTATAAAGTTCATCTTGATCGATTTGTACAGCAATGCTACTTAACGTTTCGTGTAAGGCTTTAAGAATGCCTGGATAAGTGTCATACAAGGTCCCATCGAGGTCCCAGATTGCGTTGGTAATCAAAAAATTATTTCTCCTTCGTATCGATCAGAATCGTCACTGGGCCATCATTGACCAAGCTGACTTGCATATCGGCACCAAACACCCCGACTTGAACCGGGATACCGGTTTTTGCGAGCGCTTGGTTGAACGCGTCATAAAGTTGTTCGCCTAAGCTTGGCGGTGCCGCTTGGGTGAAGCTGGGCCGATTGCCATGGGTGGTGCTGGCATACAGCGTGAATTGCGAAATCGACAAAATGCTACCGCCGATTTGACTGATGTCCAGATTCATTTTGCCTTGAGCATCAGAAAAAACGCGCAATTTGGCGATTTTGTGGACCAAATACGCCACATCATCTGGCGTGTCATCAGGCCCAACACCGAGCAACACCATAAACCCGGCATTGATCTGCCCATGAACTTTGCCGTCAATGGTCACGCTGGCTTGCGACACGCGTTGGATCACTGCTTTCATAAACTACCCTTTCGTCCGCTTGACTTCATAAATGTCTGGAATATTCTTCACAGCGTCCATCATGCGGTCCAAATGGGCCAAGTTGCGAATCCCAACCGTGACATGAATGTCAGCCATTTTATCGTGATCAACACGGCCCACCACATTGTTCAAGTTTTTGGTTTGGGCATTTAAGGTCTGTAAAACATCATTTAACAACCCAGAACGGTTGTAGCCATAGATCTCCAGATCCGTGTCAAACAATTGCGATTGGTCGTTGAGGTTTTGCCAGCCAACATCGATCAAGCGGCCTGCCATTTCTGAGTCGGCAGCGACATTGGGGCAGTCGGTGCGATGGATCGTGACCCCACGGCCTTTGGTGACATACCCAACGATCGGGTCGCCAGGAACTGGGTTACAGCATTTGGCCAAATGCACCAACAAGTTGTCGACGCCTTCGATCACGATGCCTTCTTGGGTGCGAGACGTCGGCTTTTGGGCGGGCTTGTCGCGATTGACGGTGGTAACTTTTTGATGCGCGTCTAAAATGGCTTTTTCACGGGCATCTTGTTCCGCTTTTTCTTTTTCGCGACGAACTTTTTCTGTCAAGCGGTTGGCAATGATCTTCGGTGTATATTCGCCGTAGCCGATTGCTGACATCAATTCGGATTCTTGGGTGAAATTCAGCCGCTTCAATAGGTCTGCCATCGGCGCTTTGGGTGCAAGGAAGTCTTTAGGCGCAAAGCCTAAGTCAAGCAGTTGATGTTCCAACATGTCGCGGCCTTTGATGGCATTTTCTTCTTTGTCTTCTTGCTTGAAGTAACGCCGGATCTTGTTGCGCGCACGTGACGTAAAGACCAAGTTGACCCAGTCTCGTGATGGTTTGGAGCCGCTGGCGGTGAGGACTTCGACAATATCGCCGTTTTTAAGTTGGTAGTTCAACGGGACGATTTTGCCGTTGACTTTAGCCCCAACGGTTTTATTGCCGACATCGGTATGGACCATATAGGCAAAGTCCAATGGGCCAGCGCCTTTAGGCAATTCGTAGACATCCCCACGCGGCGTGAACACGTAGACGCGATCGGAAAAAATATCGCCTTTGACGGATTCCATGAAGTCGTTGGCATCGTCGGCTTCGTCTTGGATCTCCAAGATCTCACGGAACATGTCGAGTTTCTTGCCAGATTTGTCGTATTGAACTTCTTGAGTTTGGCCTTCTTTATACGCCCAATGCGCCGCGACCCCATATTCAGCCACGTGATGCATTTCTTCCGTGCGGATCTGCACTTCCAAAGGCTTGCCTTTAGGGCCGATCACGGTGGTGTGCAATGACTGATACATGTTAGCTTTAGGCATGGCGATATAGTCTTTGAACCGCCCTGGCATCGGCTTCCACTTGGTGTGGATTGCCCCAAGCACGGCATAACAGTCTTTAATGGTTTCGGTGATCACCCGCACCGCCAATAAGTCATACAATTCATCAAATTGTTTGTGCTTGTCGCGCATTTTTTTGTAAATCGAATAAATGTGCTTTGGGCGACCATAGATCTCATATTTCATGTTGAGATCAGCCAAGGCCACATTGATCTCTTTGATCGCGTCTTGAATATAAGCTTCACGCTCGCCGCGCTTGGACTTCATTAACTGGGCGATGCGGTAATATTGTTGCGGGTTCAAATACCGCAGCGACAAGTCTTCTAGTTCCCATTTGATGGTACTGATCCCTAAGCGATCGGCTAGTGGCGCATAAATTTCCAATGTTTCATTGGCAATGCGGCGTTGTTTGTCTGGGCGCAAGTGCATCAAGGTGCGCATATTGTGCAACCGATCGGCTAACTTCACCAAAATGACCCGCATATCCTTGGCCATGGCCAATAACATTTTACGGTGGTTTTCGGCTAATTCGTCTTTATGGGCAACGTAAGTGACTTTAGACAACTTGGTCAAGCCGTCTACGATCACCGCCGTTTCTTTGCCGAACACTTCTTGAATATCGCCTAAAGTAATATTGGTGTCTTCGACCACATCGTGCAAATAACCAGACGCGACGGTCACTGGGTCCATTTTTAAGTTGGCTAAAATGCCTGCCACTTGGATCGGATGGATAATATAAGGCTCGCCGGATTTGCGGCGTTGATCATGATGCACATAAGCGGCAAAATCATAGGCTTTTTTCACGAAAGCCAAGTGTTCGTCGTTCATGTACGCGCGGCACATGTCCATGACTTGCGCTTGCGTTAATTCAACTTCTTCTGCCATAATTTCCTCCTCAGACGTCACCGCCGGCGCAAAGCAGCAGCTGCGACGTGACTCGTTTTGACAAATTCACAATGATTCACAAAAGCCGAGCGCAGAAAGTCTGGCTCGGCAGTGCTTGGGGTTATTATACCAAGGTGTTATCAGCGCTTCAATCCTTGATCCAGCTGAGCATCGTCAGCAGCCAATAGATCGGCAAGAACCAATAATTGTATTTGGCAAAACGCAAAAATACCATGACTGCAAACAATAGCGGCAAGATCAAACTATACCACCATGGCAAATGGGCTTTGCGCATTAAATGTCCGATCCATAATGACCATAAACTATTGATGACGATAAATAACAAGCCAACGCGCAACGCCACGGAAGCGCCGGCAAATTTTAACACCCATGGCATGATCAACGTCAGGATCAAGTCCCCGACCACGATCAAGCCAGCATTGGATTTCGACCAAGTGAGCAGTTTTTGCATAAGCGATTAGATCTCCTGTAATTCTACTAGCGCACTGATCGCGCTGAGTAAGTATAGTGGTGCAGTTTCCGTGCGCATAATGCGCGGCCCCAACCCTGCTGGTACAAACCCGATTGTTGACAAATCCGCCACTTCTTTGGGGCTGAGCCCACCTTCTGGACCAAACACCGCGATCAAACGTTGCGGATGCTGGCGGATCGTTTGGACCAATTGCGCGGCTTCGCCATGTTTGGCAGCTTCTTCATAAGCGACCACCCCAGCCGTTTGGGCATCCAGCTGCAAAGCGTCAAGTTTGGTGAACTGGACTGCTGGCACCACATTGCGATGGCTTTGTTCCGCGGCACCTTGCGCCACAGCTTGCAAGCGGGAGAGTTTTTTTGCCACTTTTTCTGGCGCCCATTTCGCCGTTCCCCATTGCGTATTGGCAAAACTGATCCTGCTTGCCCCTAATTCAGTGGCTTTTTGGACGATCCATTCGGCTTTGTCGCCTTTGCCCACGCCACAAACCAAGTGTACCGAAATCGGCAGCTCGACGGCACGGGTGATCTCTTGGGTGACTTGCACAGTCAACGGTGCGACATCTGTGATCGTCGCCACAAACGCATGCCCGGCATGGGCCAGCTCCAGTTGATCTCCTGCAACTTGCCGCAACACTTTGACCGCATGCTTTTGGATCGCAGCTTCTAACGTCACTTGTGCGCCAATGGCCAAAGGTTGTTGGGTAAAGTAGCGATTCATTCACTCACCACCTGCGCTTTTAACGCGGTCCAATCCCCTGCATGCCAATCAGCGACCACGCTCAAGCCGACATCGGCTAACGCTTTTTTGATCAACGCTTCTTTGTCATAGTAGATCCCAGATAACAACACGGTACCACCAGCAGCTAAGTGCGCTGGAATTTGTGGGATCAAAGGCACCAACACTTCTGCTAAAATATTGGCACAGATCACGTCAGCTTGTTGATCGATGCCACTAAGCAAGTCATTGGCGATCACATCAATGTCCGATACTGGATTTAACGCCAAGTTGGCTTCAGCATTGTTCACTGCGACATCGTCAACGTCAGTCGCTAACACATGCTTGACGCCTAACAATTTCGCCGCGATCGCTAAGATCCCGCTGCCAGTGCCGACATCGATCATGGTTTCGCCACCGCGGATCACTTGCTCCAAAGCTTGCAGCATCAGCGCAGTTGTCGGATGCGACCCGGTGCCAAACGCCATATCCGGATCCAAGCGGATCACCATTTCGCCGGCTTGTTGCGGGGTATAATCCAGCCACTGTGGCACCACTGTCAAAAAACGCGTGATCCGCAACGGATGGTAGTACTTCTTCCACTCATTGGCCCAATTGGCTTCAGCGATGGCATCCACTGCAATCGTCCCAGCCCCAGCATCAAGCCCAAAGCTTGGCAATTGCGCCACTTCAGCCGCTAAAGTTTGTTTGAGTTCACCCAAATGCGTATGCGGCGCAAAATAGCCGGTGACTGCGGCGCCTTGGGCCAAATGCGGCACAGTGTCTGGATCCAGCCACTCCCCAGTTTTGGTGATGACTTCATGGTCAAAGTCAGCACTATCTTGAATTTGCACGCCAGCGGCTTTGGCTTCCATCATGAAATTCGCGACGGCTTCCACAGCTTGAGTGCTCGTATTGACGGTTAATGCGATCCAATCGTCCATGTTGACCTCCTAAAACTTCGGATAAGGTAAAAAGACTTTTTGGTTGGCAGCAGGCTGCTTGGCATAAGCGGCGTCAAATTTGGCTTGATCAAAGTGCAATTCAAACACTTCCGCATCACTGGTACCATCAACGAAATCAAACAGATCACTTTGGCCATCGTCAAGCAAGTCTTGCAAGTAAACAAACAGCGCATCCACTTGAGCTTGTTCAATGCCGGCTTTGCCGCTGAAGCCAAAGGTGGCTAAATAGTTTTGCGCATAGTCTTCACCTTTGACGCGACTTTTGTCATAAAACAAGATCGCATCGGCATAATCGACTTCATCGCCGGCTTGTTTTTCTTGGCCATCTTGGTCTTCAACTTCAAAACCGTCAGCCGCATCGACATACATCGTCATTTCTAATTCGATCACATGGGCTTGTTTGTCCCAGTTAAGATCCAAGTCGCCGTCAAAATCTAAAGCGTCCATTTTATCGCCGATATAATCCAGCATGTTTTGTGTTTTCATGATTGCCATCCTTCATTAGGTAAGTTCAGTTCGCGTTTTTTGATGCCTGAAACATTGGGATTGCCTGCCACGAAATACCGCAACAACGCACTGGTCCACTCGCCTTTGTTCGGCACCCCGATGCGCGGGCTCACGCCGATGTGTTGCGGCGTTTTGACTTGCGGGATCAAGGTGATCGCATCGGCATTGAGCAGCGTCCCATGCAGTGCTGTGGTGATATCAAGCGCTTGGCAAAGCTTGCCTGGGCCATTACATAAGTCGTTGGCTTTGCCGCGGCGTTTGATCATTTGATCGAGACCATCTGTTGGCTCAAGGGCGCGGATCAAAATGCACTCTGGAATGCCTTTGGCTTGCACATTAAAATTCATCAAACAATATTGGCGCATTTGGTAGACATAAATGGTCGTCGGTTGCGCCCATAGTGGCCAATTGCGCTTAGTTTGATGATTTTGATAGGCATGGGCGGCGGCGTCTTTGGCGCCTAAGTACGCTTCAGTTTCCACCACCAACCCACCAACGCCGTCGTGCATCAGTTTGGCGCCGAGTAATTGTTGCGCGAGGGTTTGGGTGTCGGCGCTAGTCGCCCAAGTTTGCCAATCCATGTTCATAAAACCACTATACTAGACTTTTGCACTGGATGAAAGTATGTTACGTTTACAAGCAGATAACACTAGTATTTTCATCAAATTGGGAGGATCTTGACCTTGGTAAACAAGCCCTTACGCCAATTGATCAGCTCGCAAGCTGATCAATTGATTTCAGAAACATACACCGAAACCCACATCACGCAACGTTTATTGGACTGGCAAGCCCACAACCCTGACGCTGACGCCACCTTGTTGGCTAGCTACCAACTGACAGAAAGCCGCAACTTCAGTGAAGAGCTGCTGGGTCGCGTCCTAGAACAACTACTGGCACAAGGTTATCTCAACGCGCCAAAAGCCTAAAAAAGAAGCCAGTCGGCATCAAGTCGACGGGCTTCTTTTAGATCATGAACGTTCGTGTGACACATTGAGATTGGCAGGGACTTTGATTTTGACCGGTTTGGTCGCTTTTTGCAAAGCCACACTGGGATCTTTGGAAAGCAATTGCCAAGTGGAAATGATCAACAATGCCGAAACGAAAATCAATGGGAACCCGGCGACGGAACAAATCGCTTGCACGGTTTTGAACCCGCCGACAAACACGATCCCAAATGAAAACAGCATGAAGATCACCATCCATACCAAGCGGTTAACTAAGCTTGGCTGTTCATTGGCGCGCAACTTCAAGGACGTAAACGTTGACACGATATACGCTGAGCTGGAAATCGTCGTAGCCAAGAAAATGAAACACGACAACGCGTAAATGACTAACATCACATATTTAAATGGCAAGGTCGACAAAACTTGGGCGATGGTCGCGGCTTGACCATAAGTGGCTAAAGTATGGATCAAGTTCACAGCGCCACTTTGTTGCAACCACAAGGCGTAACCACCTAAGATCGCGTAAAACGCCATGCAACCAAGGGCCCCAAAACCTAACATGCCAAAAATCACTTGACGAATCGTCCGGCCTTTAGAAATACGGGCGATGAACAAACCCATAAACGGCATGTATGTCAGCCACCAGCCCCAATAAAAGACGGTTTCTGATTTCACTGGATCAACACTGGAACCAAAACCGCTGGCAAACCCAGCGCTCATCGGGACAAATTTGGCGATCATCAACGCCAAGCTGTGACCTTCAGCGCGAATAATGGTCCCTGTTGGTCCTACGAGTAACACGATCACCAAAAAGCCGATCGCGGTCCAGATATGAGCGGCACTTAAGCGGTCGATACCGCCTTTGATGCCTTTGACCATCGTCAGACCAAAAATCAGGAATAATAACGCAAACATGGCTAACTTCAAATAGATCGTATCGGAAATGCCGGTGATGCTGGCAATGATCCGCGCCAGCACAGGAATTTCCATCCCCACACCAGAACCGATACCACCCATGATGCCAAATACGACCAAAAAGTTGATCACTTGACGGGCCAAGCGCTTGTGCCATTGGCCACCTTGAAGCATGGGCATGGCATCGCTTAACGACGATACCCGCACATGTTTGACATACATCATGTAGCCGATGATCACCGCGGCAGAGGCAAACATCATCCACGCCATTGGGCCCCAATCAAATTGGCCGAGCATGTGCGCATTTTGATAGTTTTGCGCCGACATTGCTTTGGCGCCGAATAATGGCTGTTGCACATAGCGCAGTGGATCGACCATACTCAACATCAAAATGCTGGCATCGATGGCAGTGGCAAAAACCATGCTGCCCCACTGAAAGTTTGAATACGTCGGCTTGCCATGGCCTAATTTGATCTTGCCAAAACGGCTGAAGGCGATGTATAAGAAGAAAACCAAATTAATGATGTAAATACTGAGATACAACCAGCTCAGTTTACTGGTGATCCCATCCATCATGTTGCCGAGAATATTTTTGATCCCTGAGCCGCCCATTAGCAGCATCAGTGACATGATCAAAAATAACCCAACTGTTGGCACAAAAATCCGAGAATCGATTCTTTGCTTTTTTAAAATAAAAATGCTCCTAGTTCCCGGCGACCGTGAACTAAAATGCCTTCCTGCCAAACGACGGGTCATAGACGCCGTCAGTAGGCTTATCCTGAAATTGATCAGAGGCAACCCTGAGCTGCAAAGTCATTTCAGCTACCGAAAAAAACACGCGTGCACGATCCGATACGGATATCTGCCAGCGTGCCAATCTACGGCTGATATACAAATAGTCTGTTTTACTTGGAAATCACTGCGCCTTCTGGATCCAAATGGCGAATGATGCGCGCTGGATTACCGGCGATCACCACATCTGAACCAAAGGACTTGGTCACTACCGATCCAGCACCGACCACCACGCGATCACCTAATGTGACCCCTGGCAAGATGCTGGCGTGGCCACCGATCCAAATACTGTCACCGATCGTGATGGGCTTGCCTAATTCCACATCCGCATCCCGCAACTTGGCAGATAACGGATGCACCGGCGTGTAGAAGCCCACATCAGGCCCGACATAACAATGGCTGCCGATGGTGATCGGGCACGTGTCCAATAGCGTCAAATGATAGTTGGCGTAGAAATGGTCCCCAATATGAATATTAAACCCATAATCGAATTGCAATCCGCTTTCGACAAAGAAGTGCTCGCCAGTTTCAGCAAATAAAGCTTTCACTTTGGCATTACGCGCATCATTGTCGTCAAGCTGGTTGATCTCACGTAAGGCTTTGCGGATCAGCGTGCGTCTGGCGATCAGTTCTGGATCAAATTGTTGATAGGCCTCTCCAGCCGTCATGATTTCTCTTTGGGTTTTCATCATGTTACCAGCATAGCACTAATTGGCCCGTTTGTGAAAAAAACGGGCCTTTTGTCAAAAAAAGCCCGTTTTCGGGCATTTATAAAATCAAAATTATTCACAAGATTTCTGAAAGTCAATACTGGGCTGATTCTGCTGATACCTGCGCTGCCAGCGCTTGGGGCACCACTACTTTCTCCGCCGGATTATTGATCAGCTGTGCCAGCTCACAGCCTGCTGCTTGCGCTTGGCTTTGGGTCAGCTTGACTGCCGCAATCTCTTTAAGCAGCAAGGCCTGATCGAGATATTTGCGCGCCGTGATCAAGGAGACATGCAGCAGCTGATGCAGCTGCTTGGCCAAGCTTTGATAAGCACCCACCGCCTGAGCGGGCGGCGTCTGGGCAACGCGCTGCTGCAGCCAAGCGATCGCGTTCTCCGGCACCCCGCCGCTTAAATCAGCAAAATTCTGCTGCGCCACCGCTTCGCCATAACACCACGCTATTGCAGAGCGGCCGATGCGCACGTTCAGTGCCAAGCGAAAGCTCGCCGCAAATGTCTCCCAATGCACCTCCTCAAAGTTCGTCACGACAAACACGCGATGTGATGGGCGCATGTTGCCTGCAACTTCTCGCACCATGGCCAAACGCTGCCCGGCTGCAGTCAATTCTTCTGGAGCAGCCAGCTTCAACATGCCGGCAATGCGCAACACCACCAAGGCGTTGCTAAGCTGTTCATCGCTTAATTCATTGGGCCTCTGCATGCAAGCGCGGATGGCAGCGCGCGTTTCATAGAAGCCGCTGCCCGGCGCCCAAGCCAATTGCCGGCCGGAAACCACATTGGCTACGGCCAGATACACCGCTTGCGCCACATCGACCAAGGCCCGCTTGGCCAAGCGGTTCGGGTCGGCTTTGCTATACGTTTGGAAAAGCACATGTTGGCTGGCTGGCACCTGGCGCGTACGGCTGTCGCTCACCTTCTGCAACCGTCGCCGATTCGCCAAGGCGCGCTTGATTGCTTCCACAAAATCTTCGCGCTGCACCACTTCTGGATAATACTTCGCCAAGAAGTCTGGCAGCGTCTCAGCAGCTGGGCCCATTGCCGCAAGCAGCGCCGGCAGCAGCGGCTGGGCTTGATGCGGGGCACTGACCACGGTTAACTCACCTGCTTTGCGGACGCGACACCCCAATAAGCGCCCAGGGTTGCCGGCTGCCAACACCTGCGTCAGCGTGTGTTTGTTGCGCATGCGCAAGTGCTGGGTCAGTTTCTTCATTTCGTCTGGGTTCTCCTGCCAATGTGACAGCAATTCTGCGTTATCGAATTTCGCCAATTTGCATCCCTCTTGATGAATAATTTAATGGCCAAAGTTTACCACGCTTCTTGCAAAAATTAAACGAATATTTTCCGACAGCCAGATTCGCGTGATGACGGGGGATTAAACACAATTTGGCTTAATTGATACGCTACATAACTTTTAATTTCGCCATTGTTAAAAGGGCAAGCCTAAGTTCGGTTGCGCCGCAACCCTGCGGCAAGCCGCAAGAGCCAAATACGAACCTTGTGGTCCAGCAAAGTTGCTGGGCCTTTTTCGTGCAGGGTCAAAACCAAGATCAAAACCGTGGGCGCTGCCCACTCAGCTGGCTGCGCCAGCTAAGAAACGCTTGCGTAATCGAATGGAGGTGATACCATGACTACAATGTGGCGTGACCCAGTTGGTCGTTGATTCTTCGGTGAAACCTTCGCGCAAATGCACGAGGTTTCCTTTCTGGGAAAAGCCACACCTACCATAGAGGAGTATCTTTCATGTCACAAAGCTTAGGAGATTATTTCCGCCAGTTTCGCGAACAACGTCAAATCAGTGTTCGGGCGGCTGCCCATGGTGGTTTAACCGGCGCGTCGATTTCACGCTTTGAGCGTGGACAATCGGATATTGCCACAAGTGCCGCGATCCGCCTGATGTTCAACATTGGCATGACGCCTGCGGACTTGTCAGAACAATTCACGCCCAAAGTCATCAGCGCACCTTTCAAGATTCTCGTCGACCATGGCCGCAAACAGGTTGGTGTCGCATTGAACCAATATTTGGCAACCCGCCAGTCAAATCGCATGACCGACTTATTGGCTAAGCTTGCTCGATTGTTCAGCGACAACGTGACAGCTCGTACTAATGTGTCGATCGATCTGGAACAGCGCGTCGCCGACTTTCTGGCCTATCCGTTGACCTGGGGCGCCTTGGAGCAAGTGGCACTGCTGGCGATTTTACCTTACTGCAGTCAGGAGTTGGCCGAGCTGCTTTGGCGCCGCATGTATGCCCAACATCATCAACAACTGCACTGGTCACCATATACCATCGGCTTCTCTGCTTTGATCATGGCCACAACCGCGGATGAACCATTGCGCTTACGCATCGGTAAAGATATCGCCAAATTGCTCAATGTCAAGGCCACCCAATCGCGCACCCGCTCGTCTGAGCCCTTATTGATTGCAGCCAGCCAATTGTGCCAAGGCGCCGACCTGCAAGCACTGATAAACGCCCTTAACACGCTCAATGCCCACAAACTAGCAGCATTTATCACCCAGTCCACTGGCCAAAAAGAACAAGGGCACGTGCCTTGGCACAACAACGCCTTGCATGACAGTTTCAATCCACAGCTGGCGTTAACGCCTTCGGATAACTTCTTTTCAGGCATCAGCTTGGGCAAGCTGCGCCGCCAACGCCAACTCACTTTAGCAGAAGCCACCGAGCAAGCATGGTCAACGTCTAGCCAGTCCCGCTTTGAATCATCACAAAGCACCTTGGCCTTCTCTTCGACCCTGCAATTGATCCAACAATTGGGGTTTTCTTTTGCACAACTGAGTGTTGGCAACGACAGTATTTCAGCCTTCCATCGCACTTATTATCAACTGCGACACATGGCCTATGATCGTGAAAACATCAAGTATTCAGGGGCCGACTACTTTGCAGTCATCAGTCAGTTCGAAGCCGATAATCACGACCTGCCGCCGATCTTGCTTAAGATGCAATTGTTTGCTTTGAAACAGGCGTTGATCAATTACGCCGTCGAGCTTCTTGACCCTCAAGAAGCAACACTTGCCATTTCTGAAACCGATCAGAATAGGATCTGTGAGTATTACGAAGGGCTGACTGCAACGAGCCAACTTGATATTCAGATACTCGTCGAACTAGTGGGCGCGCTCAACCTTGCAACATTCTGCCGGGTAATGCGGGCTGTTGTCCTTCTTACACGACCCGGGAGTCCGGCAGAAAATGATCTGTTTAATAGTGCTCGGCGCTTCATCGTCGGCGCGTTGTACTGGCAAGATGCGTCACTACTCGATGAACTCGAGGCTTATTTTGCTCGTGATGACGATTATGATTACAACAGTATGGTGACTCGAGAAGTGACTTACGTGCACCTCGCCGTGGCTGCATTCAACCATGACACGCCTGCATTACGGCAACAAGCGGCCAAAGTTATCGCTGCCATGCGCTTCTTCATTCCCTTTTCAGATGGGGCTTACATGCCAAATCGTTGGTTGGACTTTGCTTTTGACAAGAACTATGAGCAACTGGAGAAAGCTTGACCGTCATTCTTTCAGCCAGTGACAAGCAGCTTTCACAGCACCTCACGCCACCCATCGCCATAAGAATACGTTCGGCGTTAGCCTTTGGCGTCAGCTGATCAGTATCAACCATCAGATCATACTGATGGCCCAGATGTACCGCCTGCTCCCAGCGTTGCGTGATCATCGCGCAATCAATCTGCCCCCAAGTGGCCAAGCGGCGTTGTTGGATAACTGCCATTGGTGCCGTGACGCCAACCAACAACAGCGGCAAGTCGGCAAACGTTTGAAGCATCAACGGCCAAACACGCTGCGCGGCGGCATAATGATCGTGGATATCCAAATCGCAACCATATTCAACCCTAGGCACGCATAGCCGGCAATCCTGGCAAACAGCCCTTGATACATGCGCTGGATCAACGGTTCCAGCTCCGGATGCTCACCGCCTGGCCGCAACCCAATCCCTGGCAAGGCCGAAGCCGGCGTACACGCCATCATGTGGTCAACGCCCAGGTTTAACCACACTCCGGCAAAGGTAGTTTGGATCGTCTTGGCAAGCGTTGTTTTCCCAGAACGCGGCGCGCCGTTTAGAATGATAATCTTACCTGGCAATATCGTATTTCCTTTCATTAACTCGAACTCGGCTAACCATCGGGTGCAAATGTTGGTTGTGCTGCTGACAACCAGGTTAACACATTGAGCTGGTCCAGTTGCACCTTGATGGAAGCGAATGCAATCATTAAGCGTAATTTATCCTATTTTGGTGCCGTTGCAGCTCGAATTATACTTGCTGTGTCTTCAAGAAAGCGGTAAACTGAGCGTTAGATATCTAAACTTAATCGCGAAAAAATCGACCGGCCGGTCACAAGAAAAGTCTTTCCTCAGACATGCACTTGCATATCTGTAACACTTGGCAATTGCCGAGGAAGATTTGTTCTTAGTATCAGCCGGTATTTTTGTACCGAAAATTAACCATTGGGGAGTTACTTTAATTGGGGAATACTCTTAACAAAACATGCGTTTCTGTGTAAAGGTATTAAACTAACAAAGGAGAGGCAGGTACAGGACAGCATTCCTCCCCTGATTAAAATCAGGGTTTTCCTGCTAAAACAAGATCAATGAAGAAGAACATTAAGCGACTTACATTCACAGCCATTGCCGGTGCCGCACTGCTGGCACCTGCTGCACTCAGTTCAACTAACACCGTCAATGCCGATTCGAATCCAACTTGGGAAGAAGTTGGCGACGCTGGCATCAAAATAACTAACGAAGCTGGCAAAGAATATGACAGGACACATAGTGATGGCACATTCAACGGTGATGTTGACACCATCCCAGCTGGCCAATACGGCCAAACCAATAGTACACCTGCGCCATCAGAATCAAACTCCAGTAGTGCCACTTCAACCAGCAAGCCAGCTACAACGACAAACCAATCCAGCAGCAAGGCTTCTAACAGCGCGGCATCGTCAACAGCAACCTCAACGCCAGCAACCACGACTTCAAGCGCTGTCGGCAAAGCCGGCGATTATTCTCACAGCATTGAGGACTTGTCTAAGGGCTTAAATGACGGCCTTCAAGACACGCCATCCACGACTACTTCAGGGACGAACCATACGACTGCATCATCCGAATCGAGCACGAACCCTGCATCCGGCTCCAGTGCTGCGCCGACATCTTCAAGCGAAAGCAGCACAACAACAACCGAACAACAAGCGGCTAAGAACGCCACCAAAACACCAACCGATGCGACCACACAGACTACCCCAGCACCTAAGTCTGATGCCGCAAAGGCTGCTGCAACTACTGGGCAGACCGCTGGCACAACTCAGACGGGTACCGCAACTGCCCCAGCTGCATCTAAGCAAGCAGCTGCCACAACTGTAAAGAGCGATGCCTTACCACAAGCTGGGGACGCCACAAACAGTGCCATGGCCGCTGCTGGTGTAACCTTGATTGCTGCAATGGGCGCACTCTTTGGTATCAAGCGTCGTCGCGCGTAATGGATGCAATCTCAATACACATCGCTTAAGAATGACAAAGCCACCTAGGCTTAATTTGAAGTGCCATAGAAAAGTTAGACAAATTTGTACGTCAACATTGTTTCATTTCTTAATGAAGCCTACCTTCAACGGAAGGTAGGCTTTTTATGCGACTTCCATCTGCTCAGTTACCATCATCTCTCGGTACACCACAGGCGTTAGCCCATCCTTGTTCAAGGAAATCCGTTCATGATTGCACCAGTCGCTGTACTCAGCTACTATGTCGCGTAAGTTTGCGATATTGCCAATTGAGAGCCGGTTTAGGCATTCTCGTTTAAGCAAGTTGAAGAAGCTTTCGATGGGCACATTATCGTGGCAATTACCTTTACGCGACATGCTCTGCTGAATGTTCATCTGCTTGAGTTGCGCTACATAGCTTGGAATCTGATATTGCCAGCCTTGATCTGAATGGAGAATCGGGCGGGAGCCAGGCAAGAGGTGGCGTTTGAGCTCATTTAACGTCTCTTGGATCATTTCCTTGTTAGGAGAACTGCTTACTGAGAACGCAAGAACCTCACGGCTTGCCTCGTCAGTAATGGCTGAAATATAGCCCCATTGACCATTAGCGAGCCGGACTTGAGTCACGTCGGTATGCATCACTGTGAGCGGTAGTGTCGCGTTAAAGTGCTGCTTCAGTACGTTCTTCGCAACGGTTCCGACGGTTCCCTTGTAGGAACTGTACCTGGACGTATGCTTTGAATATAGCGTCACAGACAATCCCATACGCCTCATCACCCGCCAGACTGTCTCCTCAGCGTACTTAAAACCAGCTTTCAGCGTTTCTTTGTATATCCGGCGATAACCGTAAATCTCATGCTTTTCATGGAATAGCGGCCTGATGAAGGCTTTTAGCTTGGCATATTTGTCCGGCTTTTTGTCATGCTTGAGCCGGTCGTAATAGGTTGCTCTTGGTAGCTTCAAGGCAACTAACAGTGCGGTAAGCCCATATTGCGGCCGTAACGAAGTCACGACGCTCGTCTTCACTTTCGTGGTGAGTGAGTCTGCGAGTTCTCCGTCATGGTTGCTAGCACTTTTAAAATGTCGCGATTCATCTCTGCGTCGTGCAACTTCTGCTTGAGCTCCATAATCTCTTGCTGATACTGTTCTTCTTTGGTGGGCTCGATGGTCTTAAAGATCTTCACGCCGTTCTTCTTGTTCTTCTTTCGCTTACTCGTGGTATGCCTTCCCTTAGGCTTGGGCCGCAGACCGGCAACACCTTCCTTTTGGACGATTCTCACCCAGCTATTGACCTGACTCGGGGAGATACCAAAGTGTGCTGCTGCTCTGAGACGACTAGTCTCGTGTGTTTGCACGTATTCTACCACTGCTAGCTTGGCGTCTACTGAGTACTCAACTCTATTTTGTTTGACCTTGAGAGAGGTCAGTCCATGTTCCTGTGCTTGTCTAACCCATGTCCTAGGTGTCGAAGTAGAAGCAATACCGTATTTAGCGCAAAGATCATGGTAACCAATTCCGCCCCTGGAATATTCACTCACTATCTTTGATTTAAAAGTACTAGAATATTTTGTCATTCAAAAAGCCCCACAATCATTAGACTCTTTGTCTAACAATTGTAGGGCACTTCATAAGGATGCGCTCTACTATTACTGGACTAGTTTGCCTGACAAGTCCCAGAATTGGGTCGAAGAAGTTACTGGCAAGGAATATGCAATGTGTTGGCTGTATCCTAATGGGGCTGGCTTGTACTGTATAGAGTACTTTGGCCACATGTGGCGAATTCTAAGAAAGGAACTAATAAGAGATGGGGTCTTAACTCAGAAAGCCCGCTTACATGACTTACGTGGTGGCTTTATCACCTACCTACTCAACAAACAGCAGATATAGCAGATGCTTTAGCAGTCATGAATGGGGCATTAAAATAACACAGTTACTGGGGTTATAGAGCAAATGTGCGCAAAATATGCGCAGTTTTCGCTGGTATTGTGCCAAATTGTTGCGGTCAGTTTTTCTTATCATTACTGCCACAAGGTATACAGCGTTTATAACCTTGCGCAAAATATGCGCGGTTTAACCACAAAAATGTCGCTTTTCAGAGAGTTGGCAGAGTGGTAATGCAACGGATGAGCTACTTTTTTGCAAAGAAATAGCCCTGCAAATGCCTATTTATAGGCGTTTACAGAGCTGTGAAGGAGAGTACAGGATTTGAACCTGCGCGCCGGTATTAGCCGGTTCGACGGATTTCGAGTCCGTTGCATTACCACTCTGCCAACTCTCCATGTGGATGCGTGCTTGGTTCAAGCACAAAAACTAGTATAGCAAAAAATCGGCATCCTGCAAACACTTTTCATCACTTTACCGCAGATAAACCGGATGATATCAGGGTATTTCTTAACATTAGGCAAATTTCTTTATGTTCGCAAGCCGGATGAGTATACTAGAGCTATTAATGTGAAATGGACGTGTGACCATGAAACTATCTTTGATCAAACTCCCTGCCTTGTTTGGTGTTTTATATGCAGCGTTTACTGCTATCGTGTTGATCGTGGCGTCAGGTTATGCCGTGACCAAAGGCTTCTCAACTGCCGCAGTGGGGACAACTTTAATGAACTGGGAGCCGCATTGGTGGTACTTATCGATCTTAGGCGGTGCCTTACATTTGCTCAGCTTCATCAAATCACGCTCACGCAGGTTATTGATCGCTAACACCATTGGCATTTGCTTGTTTATCGGTTATGCGCTGATCCCTAACTACGCTTTGGTCTTGTTGGTGATCCATGTGATCGTGATTCAAGTGATGGCCAAAACACCGGTACACCCGACTTCAACTGCAAATGAGGTGGTATCATGAGTTGGTTTAAACACAAGACGCCTACTGAACCAGAACTACCGGTCAATCATTATGATTTTGCCAATATGGTGAAGTCCGCTCGCGAGAATGATCCCGGCAAGTTCAAAAAGTTGCAAGGTTTGTTCAAAAAAGAACCGCGGATCATTAAGAAAAAAGACCAAAAGTAAACGTTTTAAGCACGCAGACCATGCGTGCTTTTTATTTGGCTTTCTTGATGAAAAGGCTCTCTTCAAAATTTTTTGAGCATTTTTTGATTATATGATTTAAATTATGTTGATTATAGGTGGTCCCCATGGTAGAGTTAGGATAGTCCTTAATTGTTTTGATTGGAGGGAACTTATATGTTAAACGACACATACATCAAGACCATGAACCGTCAAATCGATCGCCTCTCGGTGTACGACCTCGTATTTGATCAATATACGCTCACCTGCCACAAACTCGAAATCGGCAACTGCTTGGCCTCTGACACGTTTGAGCAGTTGCATGACTATTTCAGCCGCAACATGTTGCGGTTCAATAAATTTGTCCAAGACTGCCACGCCATCACCCCACCAGATGAATTAGCCGGCTTTCACGCCAGCTTTTTAGCAGCGCTGGCCTTGCATCAGCAAGCCGCCATGACCATGCTGATCGCCATCGAACCGGTTGGGGTCAATTACCGTTTGTATAACCGCGGTGTTGCTGAGAAAAAGCGCGCCACAAAAGAAATTCAAGTGGCGATCGCTAGGATCTTTGCTGTTGCCATGTAACCCAAATAGGGTCAACCAATTAATGGCTGACCCTATTTGCTTGCGGTAATTGGGTTAATCGTCATGGCCTTCTTCAGGCAACAAAATAGTTTGATTATGCCCATCGTCATAAGCCATGACCGTATCTGGAAACGCACTTTGATACGTGAATGGTAGATCGACTGCCATGGTGGTGTCGCTACCTTTTTCGGAAAATGCGACCGTCAACTTGCCGCCGTTGTTCAACAGATCAAACCGCAACAAATTCCCCAGCGGCACGACGCCTTGAAGATTTTGGTCGATGATCAACCAAATACTATCGATGATCGGACCTGGTAAATGGGCAATGACCCCATACGTGGCAAAGCGACTGCGATCAGATGTAAACATGCCGATTCCCCCCGACGTTTTATTCTTGTGGCTCTAGTGCTGTGATGTCTGCAAATTGTGCCTTGACGCTTTTGGCTAAAGCTTTGGGATCGAGTCCCACTGAACGGCCGATCTTGCCGGCTGAGACAATGATCTCGGATTCCCCTTGGGCTTCGATGCCAATGAAGATCGGGTAGTTATGGCGCGCATGGATTCCAACTGGGGTGTTGGCACCATGCACAAAGCCGGTAGTTTTTTCTAGATCTTTCAAAGGCACCATGCCGACTTTCTTATTGCCGGACACTTTGCTGAGTTTCTTGTAATCGATATGGCGATCAAGCGGCACCACCCCGACCAACGGACCAGTTTTGTTGCCGATCAACGCTAAAGTCTTGTAGATCTTGTGCTCATCGATCGCCAAATGATCGACTTGCAACTGTTTGACATCCCCGACTTCTGCAGTCGGGAACGTATAGCTTTGATACGCGATATTTTGTTTGTCGAGCATTTTCTCGACTAAGGTTTTGTCCTCTTTTTTATGCTTTGCCATGACAGACTCCTTCAATAAGTTCATTATACCACACTCAAAAAGTAAGCGGGTAATGTTCACTTAGACCAAAAAAGCAGACCAACTGGCCTGCTTTTAGGTTATGCGCCTTCGTAACTCATCAAAGTGAATACATCATAGTCAGCGATTTTATCGCGCCCGTGTAAGTCGCTTAATTCCACCAAAAAGGCAGTCCCCACCACGATGCCACCAAGCTTTTCAACCAAGTCGATAGTCGCCGCGATGGTGCCACCAGTGGCCAGCAAGTCGTCACAAACCAGCACGCGTTGGCCAGGACGGATCGCATCTTTGTGTAAGTATAATGTGGCTTGACCGTACTCTAAGTCGTAACTGGCGCTGACCGTTTCACGCGGCAGTTTGCCTTTTTTACGCGCTGGTGCAAAGCCGACACCGAGCTTATAAGCCACTGGACAGCCGACGATAAACCCGCGGGCTTCTGGGCCGACGATCATTTCAACGCCTTTATCTTTGGCATATTCCACGATTTCATCAGTGGCTGCCGCATAGGCTTTGCCATCTGCCATTAATGGGGAAATGTCTCGGAATGTGATACCAGGTTCTGGAAAGTCCGGAACACTGGCGATGTAGTCTTTAAAATTAATTGCCATGGAGATTTAGCCTCACCTTTTGATAGTCATGACGCGCTGTAGGATCACATTGGCCGGATCTTGTTGCAGATGCTGAGCCAACGCTAAAAAGGCAACGCGCTGTTGGTATACCGTCGCAGTTTCCAACGGCTTTTTTTCTGGATGGTCGCTGACTGAAATCAGCGCACCCTCTATTCTAACAAATCCCAACTCGAAAAACACCTGTACGGCAAAAATTGCTTGTTGTGTTGTCACATGAACCATTTGCGCCAAGGCTGGTAAATGATGTTTGTCAAAATTTGGATGTTGGCGCAAAAACACCAAGACACGTCCAAACTCAGCGCGCGTTGGGATCGCCACTAAATTAGCTGGATCTTGGGCAAATACCACTCGCAGCGGTAACTCGACTTGTTGCATCACCGCTTGTAGCTCTGCGCTGGTGTGCGGCAGATCAACTAATACCACGTCTTTGGTCGACTGATTTAAATCTTGTGCCAACACTGTCGGCCCGCCGAATTGAAAGCGGCTGGTCATTTGGCGCTGCACGTGGCGATCAAAAAACACATAGGTAAAAGCCCCACGAAATTGTTCCGCACTTGGTTGTGGCAAGCGCAGATCGATGAGATCAGGCGCTTTAAGCTGCCAATCTTGAAGGCGCAACTGCAAACTGGTGCGATTTTGCCAAGTGTTTTGATCTAACGTTACCGCTAGTTTCACTTGCGCCGCATCACTTAACGCTTGGGCCTGATCGCCAAGCCCAAAGGCGATGACATCGATGCCATCGGCGGTAAATTTCAAATGATCTTTGGTTTTGCCGATTTGGCGGATCCCACTTAAGGCTTGCGGGCGAATACTAAATACCGGTTCGGGATTGCCTTGCCCAAAAGGCGCCAAATCGCGCATCGCTTGATAATTGTCCAACGTCAACTCACTAGGCTCAAGGCGCGCGACCACCTGAAGTTTCGGGGCACCAGCGTCTTTTAAGCTGATCGCCGCAGCTTTTTCCATTGCTTCATGGATCACGTTCAAATTTTCAGTCGGAAGCGTCAAGCCCACTGCCATGGCATGTCCGCCAAAATGCGTCATCGAATCGCCCACCGGCTGTAAGCTTTTGAACAAGTGATAGCCTTCAACTGAACGCCCTGAACCTTTGGCACTGGTACCATCAGCTGAGATATTCAACACCAACGTTGGCTTGCCGGTATTTTGCACCACGTGGCTAGCGACAATGCCTAACACCCCTTCATGCCAGCCAGCTTTGGCCAATACCAAGGTTTTGGCTGCTTGGTTTTCAGGTAATTCTGCCAACTGCATCGCTTCTTGAGAGATTTTTTTGACTAAGCCTTGGCGTTCAGTGTTGCGGGCATCAACATTTTTGGCCAAACGCGTCGCTTCGTCATCGTCAAATGTCGTCAACAGCGTCACACCAGGCGTCGCATCCCCTAGTCGACCGATGGCATTCAAGCGCGGCCCGATGCCAAAGCCCACGGTTTGTTCATCGACGGTTTTAGGATCGATCCCGGCGGCTTCTAACAAAGCGCCTAATCCCACGCGGGCGCCTGAGCGGATCTGGGCTAAACCCAGTTGGACCAAGGTGCGGTTTTCATCCGTTAAGCTGACCAGATCACAAATGGCGCCAAGCGCCGCTAAGTCCACCGCATCCATTGGCGGCCCGTCAAGCAAAGCGGTGGCCACTTTAAACGCTACCCCAGCCCCTGATAGATCGCCAAACGGATAATCGCTGCCAGGATAGCGCGGATGCACCACCGCCACGGCATCAGGCAATTCATCTGGCAGTTCATGGTGATCGGTGACCACCACATCCATCCCTGCTTGCATCGCTTGATCGATCACCGCTTTGCCACCGACGCCGTTATCGACGGTGATCAGCAGTTGCGTGCCATTGGCGTGTAAATATTTGTACACATCCGCATTTGGCCCATAGCCGTCAGCGAAGCGGTCCGGAATAAAGACTTCCGGTTCCGCGCCAATGCTTTCAAGTGCTTCTTTCATGATCGCCGAAGAGGTTAAGCCATCGACATCATAATCGCCGTAGATCGTGATTTTTTCTTGGTTGGTGACGGCTTGTTGAATGCGTGCCACAGCTTTATCCATGTCATGCAACAACATCGGGTCATGCAAACTGGTGACACTCGGATGGTTGAATTTTGCCCACTGGTCTGGATCGGTGATCTTGCGTTGCCACAACAAGCGCGCCAAAAAGGGACTCACTGAAAGCTTGTTTGCTAAGTCTTGAATCGTTTGGGTGTCTGGTTGTTTCATTAAAGTCCAGTCAAAATGTGCCACGCCTTGTCCTCCGTTCAAAAAACTACCAGACTAGTATACCAAAAATTTCACCGCAAAAAACGATGCCGGTGGTATAATTAAAATGTAAACTAAATCAACAGCCCAACTCCAACCAGCGACTGCAACAAAAGGAGTTGTTATATCATGTCTGCAACTGCAGAAATGGTCAAAAAAGCTGATGACGCTGTGAACGCCACCGGTTATGTCACAGAAAAAGAGATCCCTGAACTTCACGATATGGCTTTTGCCCGCGAATTGGCTGACGCTTTAACCAAGTCTCGTGAAAAAGCTTCTGAAGATGGCTACATTTACACTGAGCCTTTTGACTTTGTAGGTGGTAAGATCTCAAACATCGTCTGGAACATGGACAAAATCAAGACCCGCACCGATGCTGAAGCGACTTTAGCCGCTGATCTGAACTGGCAAGTGGTCAAGCCCTCCTTGTCCGAAGCCGACCAAAAAGAATTCTAATGACGTTTCCGTCGACGACAGCCGGCGGATTTTTTAATTTAAGGAGCTGTTTATGCCAACCATTGATGAATTTTTCGCCACCGCCAAAGCGGAACTGGCCTTAGACCCTGCGCTCACTTATCGCCAAGCGCAAAGTTTCGGCGATTCACCTACGTTAGCCGACACCATCGCTGATTTGATCTTGTCTGGGCAAAAAACAGCCACGGCCAGCGGCTTTGAATTATATGTCCATGACCATCAACCAATGCCGCAAGTTGGCGACGTCAATGTGGTGTTGAATGGCCAAGACGAACCCGTCGCCGTGACCTATTTGGAAGATACCTTCATTCAACCTTTTGCCAGCGTTGACGCCCAACAAGCGCGCTTAGAAGGCGAAGGTGATTTGAGTTTGGCCTATTGGCAAGCAGAACACGCTCGTTTTTTCAAAGCGGCTTATGCCGACGCTGGGTTGACCTTTGATCCAAGCTCGTCAATGGTCGTGATCGAATGCTTTCGGGTGCTGTACCCTTTTACTAACTAAACTTGCGTAAGCGAACGATTGTTTGTATAATGATATTGAGGTGATATTGATGAAACTACCGATTACGATCGCCAACTGGACCATTACCAAACAACACGCCAGACGCGGCATGGTACGCTTGCAATCACGCAACAGTATTGGCGAACTTGAAGCTGACAAGCTGTTAGATGATCTTCCACGGGTGATCGGCCGGCCGTTGACGATCGATGAACAAGTCGCGTTGACCTTGGCAGTGCCAGGTTTAGCCGCATAAATTTTAAAATCAAAACCACTCGCTTGCAGCCTTGCAAGTGAGTTTTTTTGTGGGCTGAACTTGTTGGCAACGGTTCCAACAAGTAAAAAAAGCCCAATTTTTTTCGGCGTTCATTATTCGTCGTATCGACCATCGCAAGTGGCCAAAATTGGTCTAGTTGCAGTCTCTTTATCGGTTGTGGTCAGGCCGCTGTTTTGATAATCTGTACGTACAAGCTAGACAACCTGTATGTTTTGATTTTTCAAGAATTTGACGCACTTGTACGTACAGGATATGATAAAAATGTGAAAGCGATTACAGAGGTGCTCACATGACAAAATTAGATTTGGTCTACCAAGATCTCAAACAAAAAATCGATACTGGCGTTTACGCAACCAACACGCTATTGCCTAGCGAAAACGCCTTAGCCAGTCTTTATGGCGCGTCCCGCGACACGATTCGCAAAGCTTTGGCCAAGCTGCGCGATCAAGGGTTCATTCAATCGCAAAAAGGTCGCGGTTCAGTGGTGATTAACCGGCAACAGTACGTCTTTCCTGTATCTGGGGTGATCAGTTACAAAGAACTCAGTCACCGGTTGAATTTCAAAACCACCACGACCATGATCGAAAACAGCCAAGTGCCGTTGCCGATCACCGATTTCAAAGCGGTCGATCCCCATGCCAAGCCGATCATGACGACTCGGCTGGTGCGCTTGCGAGAAGTTAATGGTGAGCCGATGATCATTGATATCGACTACATCGATTGTGATATCGTGCCGACCATTTCGAAAGCCGTTGCTGAAGATTCGCTTTACGCGTACTTCGAAGGGCAACTGCACCTCAGCATTGCTTACGCCAAAAAAGAGATCACCGTTGAGCCGGCAAATCAACAAGACCAAGAATTATTGCATTTAGACGCGAACGCATCGGTGGTCGTGGTCAAAAGTGTCACCAGTTTGGAAGACACCACGGCATTTCAATATACTGAGTCCCGTCACCGTGCGGATCGCTTTCGCTTTCAAGAATTTGCACGGCGGGCATAGGAGGCGCTCATGAAAAAAGAGCAAGTGATCTATCAGCTTTACCCCAAATCATTTTACGATTCAAACGGCGATGGCATTGGCGACTTACGCGGTATTATTCAAAAACTCGATTATTTAGTCAGTTTACACGTTGATATGATCTGGTTTAACCCATTTTTCGTTTCACCGCAAAATGATAACGGTTACGACGTGGCAGATTACCGCGCCATCGACCCACGCTTTGGCACCATGGCCGATTTTGAAGAACTGGTGGCGAAATTAGCCACCCACCACATTGGCGTCATGTTAGATATGGTGTTCAATCATACGTCGACCGCTCATGTTTGGTTTCAGCATGCACTCGCCGGCGATCCCAAATATCAAGCCTTTTATTATCTGCGCGATCCGAAACCTGATGGCAGCTTGCCCACAAACTGGCAATCAAAATTTGGTGGTCCAGCATGGTCGCAGTTTGGCGACACCGGGAAATACTATCTACATTTGTATGACCGCACCCAAGCCGATCTTGATTGGCATAATCCTGCCGTGCGCCAAGAAGTGGCGGCAATCGTGAATTTCTGGCGGCAAAAAGGCGTGCACGGTTTTCGCTTTGACGTGTTGAATGTGATCGGCAAAGCTGAGCACTTGATCGATGCACAACCAGGCACACCAAGCAAATATTTGTACACGGATACCCCGATCGTACAAACTTATATTAAGCAACTGGCTGCCACTTCTTTTGGACAAGACCCACTGGCTGTCACCGTTGGCGAAATGAGTGCCACGACTTTACCGCAAGCCATTGCTTATACCAAGCCTGAAAACCACGAACTGACCATGGTGTTTCAGTTCCATCATTTAAAAGTCGATTATGTTGACGGACAAAAATGGACCGCCATGCGCTACGACTTCAACGCTTTGCGCAAATTGTTGCACACTTGGGGTTCAGGCATGGCCCAAGGTGGTGGTTGGCAAGCTTTATTTTGGAACAACCATGATCAACCGCGGGCGATCGATCGCTTCGCCGATCCCCAAAAAGCGCGTTTTGCCAGTGCGACGTTGCTTGCCGCAAGCATTCACTTGAACCGTGGGACGCCATTCATTTATATGGGAGAAGAATTAGGCATGTCTGACCCCGATTATCGATCGATGAGCGATTATGTTGACGTTGAAGCGCATAATGCCTATCACGCCTTGATCAAACAAGGCTTGTCCGAACACGACGCTTTCACCATCATTCATGCCAAAGCCCGCGATAATTCGCGCACTCCGATGCAGTGGAACGCTGGCCCCACTGCCGGGTTTACCACCGGTACCCCGTGGCTGCGGCCTACCAATCAAGCGCAAGTCAATGTCCAAGCACCAGTCAGTCAAGCCATTTTTGCCTTTTATCAAAAGCTCATTGCCTTGCGCAAAACCTACGCGGTGATCGCGCAAGGTGACTATGAACCATTTGGTGCAGATATCGATTGGTTATACGCATACCTGCGCAAATATCAGGCGCAACAACTGCTGGTATTGAATAATTTCGCCGATCATACTATCCAGATCCCGATTCCAGCAGACTTTCAACACGCACCAGTATTGATCACCAATTTACCATCATTTGAACCTCATGCAATGATCACTTTGCCTGCTTATGGCACTGTTGCGTTGTTGCACGATAAGGAGGAGCATTATGAAAAATGAAATCTTAGTGGCCCCAGCGACTGGCTTATTGATGCCGATCACTGACGTTAGCGATCCAGTTTTCGCCCAAAAAACAATGGGTGACGGCTTTGGAATCGAGCCCACAACGAATCAAATCGTCGCGCCAGCTACTGGCCGTATCGTTTTGATCGCCGACACCAAACACGCCATTGGCATTCGCACTGAAAGTGGCTTGGAGATCTTGATCCACATGGGCATCGACACGGTTGAACTCAAAGGCGCCCCTTTTGAAATCGACACGCATGTTGATGACCAAGTAACTGCCGGTGATGTCATCGGGTCAATGGACCTTGACGCGATCCGCGCGGCTGGCAAGAAAACCACGATCATTGTGGCGATCACCAACACTGCGGCGATTTTAAACCGCATCGACGTGCATCAAGGTGAAATTCAAGCTGGCAGCCTTGCCGCTGACCTTGATTTAAAAGCCGCTGTGGCGCAATCTGCTACCAGCAATATCGACGAAAAAAATCAATACGCGCGCACCGCTCGTGATGTGATTGCCGCAGTTGGCGGTGCCAGTAACGTCAAAAGCTTGATCCACTGCATCACGCGTCTACGCTTTTATCTCAAAGATGACAATATTCCTGATGACACTGCTGTCGCTGAGATCCCCGGCGTCATCGATGTGGCGCGAGCCGGTGGGCAATATCAAGTCGTGATCGGCCAAACGGTAACAGATGTTTATGATGAAGCCATCAAGCAACTTGGCCCAGGTTTTGCCAACTCAGAAGCCACAGCACAGATCACAGCAGAAACGGCTGCCCAAGCGCAAGATCAAAGTTTGTGGGGCAAAACCAAACGTGGGGCTTCGAGTTTGATTGGGGTGATCACCGGCTCCATGATCCCGATCATTGGGCTGTTAGCTGCCAGTGGGATGCTTAAAGGGATCATGACCATTTTGACCACTTGGGGCGGGGTTTCCACCACTAGCCAAACTTACATGTTGATCAACGCCATGGGCGATGCGACCTTTTACTTCTTACCAGTCCTCGTTGGCTTCACCGCCGCCCAAAAACTTGGCAGCGACCCCGTTATTGTGGCAATCATTGGCGCATTTTTGATCTATCCGTCACTGGTGCAAGTCGTCGCTGGCGGCAAGTCTTTTGGTGAAGTGCTGGGGATGACCATCAACTCGAACTTCTTTGGGATCCCGATCCATATCCCCCAATACACCTACTCCATTTTCCCGATGATCTTTGCGGCTTGGATGGCGTCAAAAGTCGAACCTTGGATCAAAAAATGGATGCCTGTCATGTTGCGAATGATCTTCTCGCCGTTAGTGGAAATTTTCTTAGTGGGCATGACCGTCTTGATCGTGGTTGGCCCAGTGATCACGTTGATTTCCACTGGGATCTCCACCGCATTGCAAGCATTGTTGAATTTGAACCTAGCGTTATCCGGCATGATCATTGGTGGCTTGTATCAAGTCTTAGTGATCTTCGGCTTACACTGGGCGGTCATTCCGATCATTTCAGCACAACTGTCCGTTCCTGGCGGCCACTCAGTTTTAAATGGGATCGTCTCAGTCACCATGATCGCCCAAGGGGCTGGCGCCTTAGCTGTTTGGATCAAGACGCGCAATAACAAAGCCTTGTCTGGTTTGTCTTTGTCCGCGGCAATTTCAGCTTTTGTCGGCATCACGGAACCGGCAATGTATGGGGTCAACTTGAAGTATGGCCGCGTGTTCATCTTCTCCAGTATCGGCGCGGCGATCGGCGGCTTGCTCAACGGCTTATTAGGGGTTGATATGTACGGATTCACTGGCAGTTGGATCGGTTTTCCTTCGTTTGCTAGCAATGCCAATCCGTCGAACTTGTTGAATTTCTTCATTGTTTCCACCGTCACTACGATTGCAGCGTTCACCTTGGTTTACCTGTTTGGCTATCAAGAATCAGATAGCTTAAAAGCCAAAGTTGCACCAAAGAAAAAGCACCTTGGTGAATAACTGAATCACCCACGAGGCTCAAGGCCAAAACCTTGAGTCTTTTTTGTGCAAAATGAAACCACCAGGAATTCATCCCTGGTGGTCAGTCCACTGTTTGGCTTCAACTTCACGCAACTGTTGTTCGCACTTCATTTGGTGCGTCACTGATTTGATCAATTTCACACCAGGAAAAAAATCCAGGCGCTCAAGTCGCGTGGCTGCCCAAGCCAATTCGCCATATTTGCCGGCCAAACGTTTCAGATCAGCAGCGCCGTACCCTAACGCGTCTGCCAACTGCCACATGATCGTCACGAAGCGCCGATTGTCGCGCTTGACGCGCTGACTCCAAATCATCGAAAGGATCAAAAAGATCCCATAAGCGCCCCATCCAACAACCGAATGATAATTTGATCGGCTCATGAGGATAAACGCGACCGCAAACGCAGCCCAATAGCAGATCAGAAAACCCATCGGTGTCGCATATTGCCCCTCCTGCAATCTTCGATCACATCGTCGACATGATCACTTTAACTGCCGCAACTGATGCACCATCCGTACTGGAAACGTGCAGGTCAACGAATCTGGAAACTGGATCAGCCCTTTTTTGTAGTCGATACAACGGATCTGCGCGGGGTTGATCAAATACGATTTTTTCACTCGCATCAATGCCGGATAGGCGCTGGCAATATCGCGCAATTTACCATAAAACTCATACTGAAATCCCTCGCCATGCAGCACCACGCAATGTGGACGAGAAGCAGCTTCGATAAAATAAATCGCATCAACATCGACCCGAATCTGTCGCGACCCGACTTTGAATGTGAAAAAATTGCGGCTGTTGAGCCTAAGTTGACCAGTCGTATGCGCTACTTCTGCCAATAATGATCGGATCTGAGCTTTGTCATGATCCCCTTTTTCAATGAGATCAAGCGCAGTGATGCGCCGCTTTAAAGCTTCGATCACCGCTTCGTCAGCTGCGGTGACACACACGATTTGCGCTTGGCCAGCTTGCTGTATCCAACACATCTGCTTAACTGATTTTTTCGTTTGCACAACCACATTGTGCCATTACACGCGACTGATTTAGGCCAAATGTCTTCAACCGGCAGATTTTGCGCCTGAAATCACGGCTGGTTCGATCACTGACCCAAAACCATCATAATGGAAACGGTCACAACAAAAAAGCCAAATTTTGCCGGCTTCGACAAAATTTGGCTGATCTGATGATTCTGCGTTAATTCGCTAGTGTTCAACGATAAGCTAAAGCGTTATTTACCTTTCACATCATCGTCGTTCATTTTCAAAATACTCATAAACGCTTCTTGCGGCACTTCCACAGAACCCACGGCTTTCATGCGCTTTTTACCGGCTTTTTGCTTTTCCAGCAATTTGCGCTTACGGGTGATGTCCCCACCATAACACTTGGCCAAAACGTTCTTGCGATAAGCTTTGACGGTGGAACGCGCAATGATCTTGTTGCCAATGGCTGCTTGGATCGGCACTTCAAATTGTTGCCGGGGAATGGTTTTTTTCAAGCTAGCGACGATCGCCCGCCCGCGATCAAAAGCGAAATCTTTATGCACGATGGTCGATAAAGCATCCACTGGATCGCCATTTAACAAAATATCCATTTTGACCAGATCAGACGGCCGATAGCCGGTGATCTCATAATCCAAGCTGGCATAACCTTTAGTCGACGACTTCAAGTCATCAAAGAAATCATAAATGATTTCTGACAGTGGCAAGTTGTAGATCACATTGACGCGATATTTGTCCAAATAATCCATGGTGACAAATTCACCACGTTTGCGTTGGGCGATTTCCATCACTGGGCCGACATAATCATTAGGTACCATGATGCTGGCTTTGACGTATGGTTCGCGGATCTCTTTGATTTCTGACGCATCAGGCAGTTCTGACGGATTGTCGATGGTGAGCTGGGTGCCATCGGTTTGATCGACTTGATAATCAACACTTGGTGCCGTCATGATCAAGTCCAAATTGAACTCACGCTCCAAGCGCTCTTGGACCACATCCATATGCAACAAGCCTAAAAAGCCCACACGAAACCCAAAGCCTAATGCTTGAGAGGTTTCAGGTTCAAATTCCAACGAGGCATCATTGAGTTGAAGTTTTTCCAAAGCATCACGCAAATCGACAAATTTGGCATTATCCACTGGGAACACCCCAGAATAAACCATCGGCGTGATTTGGCGGAAACCTTCCAAGGCCTTTTGCGCTGGGCGATCAGCTAACGTTACGGTATCGCCAACGCGGGTGTCTTGGATGGTTTTGATCGACGCGGTGATGTAGCCCACATCCCCGACCATTAAGAAATCACGGGTGACAGCTTTTGGCGACATCACCCCAACTTCAGTGACTTCAAATTGTTTGCCGTTAGACATCAATTCGATTTTGTCACCGGGTTTGACGATGCCTTGCTTGACGCGCACTGCTAACACCACGCCTCGATAAGAATCATAAACCGAATCAAAAATCAGCGCTTCTAGTGGGGCATCCAAATCGCCGCTTGGTGCGGGAATGTCAGACACGATCCGCTCCAGCACTTCAGGGATCCCTAAGCCAGTTTTAGCCGAGGTCAAAATCGCATCAGAAGCGTCCAAGCCGATCATTTCTTCGATTTCTTCTTTGACCACTTCAGGTTGGGCGCTGGGTAAGTCGACTTTGTTGATGATCGGCACGATCTCCAAGTCATCATCCAATGCCAAATACACATTGGCCAAGGTTTGTGCTTCAACCCCTTGGGCCGCGTCCACTAACAACAGCGCACCTTCGCACGCTGCCAAAGAACGTGACACTTCATAAGAAAAGTCCACATGTCCTGGGGTGTCGATCAAATGAAAAATATAGGTTTCGCCGTCTTTGGCATGGTAGTGCAATTCCACGGCATTAAGTTTGATGGTGATCCCACGTTCGCGCTCCAGCGCCATGTCATCAAGCACTTGCGCTTGCATGTCGCGTTTGGCGATGGTATCCGTCAACTCCAAGATCCGATCCGCCAGCGTCGATTTCCCATGATCGATATGCGCCACGATCGAAAAGTTGCGAATGTGTTTTTGGCGATCGAGTAAGGCTTCTTTATCCATTGTTCGCTCTCTTTCAAAACTTCTTTCTTACAGTATACCAAAGTTTGGCGCAAGCGGTAGTCAGGGACATTTTTCCACGATTTGAAAATTATTGCAAAAAAGGCTTGTTCTCATCACGTTATGGGAGTATAGTCAGCGTAAATTAATCGTTCGCTCATAAACCGTTGAAACGGAGAATGGGTCAAGCCGCGCGCACAGAGAGTCGTGATTGTTGAGAATACGACCGTAGCACTTGATCAAATGGACCGTTGAGGGTACTTCGGAACGCTTTGGCCAGTATGAAGTAACGTGGCGGAATACGTCAGTTTCCAAAAGGTTGTTAGACCTTTGCAAAGTGCGCACAAATTTGTGCGAATCCAGGTGGTACCGCGGATCTTCGTCCGTCCTTGACAAGTGTTTAGGGCGGACTTTTTGTATGCTGACGCGATCTGAGCAACATCAGATCAGGCGATAACTTGGAGGAAAAACATATGTTGAAACGATGGCAACTCGGGTGCTGACTGTCACACACGCCATTTGGAGGAACACCCGATGAAATATTCAGATCTGATCCCTTTTCTTAACGAATTTCCAGCTGTACCGGTGGTGATCCAATACCGCCAGCCTGACTTTGACAGCTTAGCCGTGCTCAATCGCTTAAGTAGCGACGATCAGCGCGCAGTATTACTCCGCTCTGCAGACGATGGCACCACGTTGATCGCCGCTGAAACCACTGCCGAATATGACTACCGCAACGGTAAGTTGACGACGACGATCGGAGATACCACGCAAACCACCACCCAAGCGCTAGGGCCGGTGATCGACCAATTGTTACACGATCAGCGCACGCCACACTTGGCCGACTTGCCCGTCTTCACCGGTGGTATTGCAGGCTATTTTGCTTATGAATATGCCCAATATGCCAAAAACCATTTGGACTTACACGCCGTGGATGATCATCAACTCCCTGACGCGCAATTGTTTGTGGTGCCTACTGTTATCGCTTACGAGCGCGACAAGCAACGCGTGACCATCAGCCATATCGTGCCAAGTGCAGACTTGACGCCTGACAACTTTGATCAAACCTTGAGCAAGTTGCAAGCATTGCGTGAACAGATCACTTATGGTGCGGCGACTTATCACCCCACCCCGTTTCAATTCACCACGCCATTGCACATGACGTTTGACGAGGATACTTTTGAAGCCCGTGTGCGCCAAGCGCAAAAGCATATCGTCGCTGGCGACATTTTTCAATTGATCATGGCAAACCAACAACGCGCCACGATTTCAGGCGACTTGCGCAGTCAAGCGGCCAGCTTGTTTGCCAAAAACCCGACGCCTTATCAATTCTATTTCCAAGCTGGCGATTATGAAGCCCTTGGCGCCTCGCCAGAAACCTTGATCCGTCGCCGCCAAGATACTTTGTTCACCTATCCGTTAGCTGGCACGCGCCGGCGCGGTCGCACCCCTGAAGAAGACAATGCGTTAGCCCAAGAGTTGCAACACTCTGAAAAAGAACTGTCTGAACATAATATGTTGATCGACTTAGGCCGCAATGATTTAGGCGCGGTCAGTCAATTCGGGACTGTGGCAGTCACACGCACCCGCGCATTGTTGAAGTTTGCAAATGTGATGCATTTGGGATCAGTGGTTGAAGCCAAAGCCAAGCCGACCACCACCAGCATGCAGATCATTGATTCGCTGCTGCCAGCTGGTACGTTATCTGGTGCGCCCAAGCAAAGTGCCATGAGCATCATCGATGAACTTGAACCGCAAAAACGCGGCCTTTATGGTGGGGCCTTGGGGTATTTTGATTACAATGGTGACTTGGACTTTGCCATTGGGATTCGCTTGTGCTTCCGCCAAGGCGATACGATATTCATGCAATCAGGTGCCGGCATCGTCGCTGACTCTGATCCACGCTTGGAATATAAAGAGTTCAACAACAAGATCTCTGGGGTCAAAGATGCATTGGAGGCGCGCGCATGATTTATTTGATCGATAACTACGACAGCTTCACGTACAATTTGTATCAGCTCATGGGCACCCTCACGACGCAGCCGATCACCGTGGTCCACAATGACGACTTGACCGCCGCTGAATTGTTGGCCAAACACCCCAGTGGCGTGGTATTTTCCCCTGGCCCTGGCCGCCCAGAAAATGCTGGCAACATGCCGCAAATGATCCAAGCTTTGATCGGTAAAGTGCCGATTTTTGGCGTTTGTTTAGGTGAACAAGCGATCGGCCAAGCCTTTGGTGCCCAAGTTGTGGCGGCCAAGCACTTGATGCATGGCAAGCCATCGACCATCACGGTACAAGGCCATGGCGATTTGTTCAAATCCTGCCCCACCCATTTCACCGGTGCGCGTTATCATTCGCTGGTGGTCAAGCAAACACCAGCCGACTTGACGTTAACTGCAGTCGCTGACGATGGCAGTATCATGGCCATCGAAAACGATGCCAAAAAAGTTTACGGCGTGCAATTTCATCCTGAGTCGATCATGACTGATCCGGCAGTGGGCAAACAAATCGTGATCAATTTCTTAAACCAATGTCAATGACCCTCAAAACCTTTCTCAATTGATGAGAAAGGTTTTTTGTATGGACACACAGCAGAAAAACAGCCTGTGAACGCAAAAAATAGGCACTAATTCAACATTTGGTTGAATTAGTGCCCACTACACCAATTTAGGTGCCTTGAAATTCGTTTGTGAAGTGTGACCCTCGAGTGATTCAAGGTCACACGTTGTTATGCCCGTGGGCACTCTAACAGCCACAGTCCAAAGTTCGCTGTGGGTAAAACGGTGGCGCAGGTGGATCCCGATTTTTGCACAATCCGACGCGTCGTGATGAGGTTGTTGCAACGAAGATCAGGGAGCCATCGGACGAAACTGGGCGACAGTTGTCTCGATGATCCACTGATCAGTCGCGAAACGTTCAAACACGGCGGGCCGCTTCTGTGACTCACTTTTGTCGAAGTGATAGTTGACCATTTTCTTCGGTACGCCAACGCTCTTCTGCCCACGGGAATGCCCATCGCCACGCTTCGACATCATGGGGATGTTTGCTGCCACAAAGCGCAGACGATGTACCTAACCGCGCGGCTTTGCTTAGTGCTTTTGCCAACAAAAGCAAGTGCCTGTTACTTACTTTTTGTTGGTGAACGAAGCATAACACCATTGATTAAAAAATGCAAGCGCTTTTTTAAAAAACTTTCGGTAACAAGATGCCTCAACACCAGTTGATCCAAAAAAAGCGACTATCCGTTGGTTTGGATAGTCGCTGCCTGCCTACTTGCCTTTGAACGCTTCTTTGACCCGGTCAAACAAGCTTCCCTCTCTTGGGGTGACGTCATCACCGCTAGCGGCGGCAAAGGCCATCAAGGCTTCTTTTTGTTTGCTGTTTAAGTTCTTTGGCGTTTGGACATTGACCGTCACGATCTCATCGCCCATACCACTACCTTGTAGTCGTGGTGCGCCTTTACCGCGCAAACGGAACTTGCTTTGCGTTTGCGTGCCGGCTGGGATCTTCAATTCAACTTGCCCATGCACGGTGTCGACTTTGATTGCATCACCTAAAGCAGCTTGCGCAAACGAGATCGGGATCTTCAAATAGATCGTCGCCCCATCGCGTTCAAACTTATCACTCGGTGCTACCCGAAAGACAATGTACAGATCCCCATAAGGGCCGCCATTGGTCCCGGCTTCACCAGCTTCGCGCAAGCGCATTTGTTGGCCGTCTTCAACGCCAGCTGGCACTTTCACGTCGATGGTGTGGCGTTCATTCTTGTGACCAGTGCCGTGGCAATCTACACACTTATCTTTGATCTCTTTACCAGTACCGTGGCAGACGTCACAGACTTCTTGGCTCATCATCGCGCCAAGTGGGGTATTGCGCTGCACTTGAATGTAGCCTGAGCCATGACACTTGTGACAGGTCACAGGGCTGGTACCTGGTTTGGCACCAGAGCCGCCACAAGTATGACACAACGCTTGGCGATCATAAGAGATCTTGGTGTCTTTGCCAAACACCGCTTCTTCAAACTTTAAGTCCATGCGATATTGCAGATCAGCCCCTTGGCGTGGCGCATTGGCCCGTTGTTGTTGGCCACCGCCGCCAAAGAACTGACTGAAGATATCTTCAAACCCAGTTCCTTGACCACCAAAACCTTGGCCGCCAAAGCCAGAAAAGCCTTGGCCACCGCCACCAAATCCCCCTTGAGGACCATCAGCAGAGCCGTATTGGTCAAAGGCTGCCCGCTTTTGCGGGTCAGATAAGACTTGATAAGCTTCGTTGATCTCTTTGAATTTCTCTTCGGCCCCAGGTTCATGGTTGATATCCGGATGATATTTCTTAGAAAGTTGCCGGAAGGCCTTCTTGATGGTAGCGTCGTCGGCATCGCGACTAACGCCTAAGACATCATAATAATCTTTTTGAGCCATTATTGCCTCCTAAAGTCTGCACCAAAAGCTAATCCAGAATAACATAGATCGTCGCTTTCGACTAGCCTCTGGATTCAAACAAAAAGCCAAAGCCAGCTGGCTTTGGCTTCGTGCAGAGACTACTTCTTGTCGTTGACGTCTTTGTATTCGCCATCGATGGTATCGTCATCATCAGACTTCTTGTTGTCACTCGCATCGCTTGTGGCACCACTTGCTTGTTTAGCTTGTTGGTCCTTTTGAGCTTGTTCGTACAACTTGACCGTCAAGTCTTGAACGATCTTGTTCAAATCGTCGCGCTTGGCTTTCATGTCTTCGATGTTGTTTTCTTGTTGGGCCTTCTTCAAGGCTTCCTTGGCATCTTCAGCCTTCTTGATCTCGTCATCAGAAACCTTACCCTTCAAGTCCTTTAAGGTCTTGTCGGTTTGGAACAAGAGTTGGTCAACATCGTTCTTTAAGTCGACTTCTTCTTTACGCTTCTTATCGGCTTCTTCGTTTTCCTTGGCTTCTTTCATCATCCGATCGATTTCTTCATCGGATAAACCGCTGGAACTCTTGATGGTGATATCTTGTGACTTGCCAGTGCCCATATCCTTAGCGGAAACTTGGACGATACCGTTTTTGTCGATGTCGAATTTGACTTCGATTTGTGGCACGCCACGAGGAGCAGCTGGAATGTCAGTGAGTTGGAAGCGACCCAACGTCTTGTTGTCAGCAGCCATTGGCCGTTCACCTTGCAAGACATGGATATCAACAGCTGGTTGGTTGTCGGCAGCGGTGGAGAAGACTTGCGACTTGGAAGTTGGGATCGTGGTGTTACGATCGATCAACTTGGTGAACACGCCACCCATCGTTTCGATCCCTAAGGACAATGGCGTCACATCAAGCAGCACAACGTCTTTAACATCACCGGAAATGACCCCACCTTGGATCGCTGCACCTAAGGCAACGGCTTCATCAGGGTTGATGGAGTGGTCAGGTTCCTTGCCAGTCCAAGACTTAACCGCTTCTTGAACCGCAGGGATACGAGTTGAACCACCGTTTAAAATGACTTTGTCCAAATCAGATGCCGTTAAGCCGGCATCTTTTAAGGCGTTGTCAACTGGGACTTTGGTGCGTTCAACTAAGTCTTCCGTCATTTGGTCGAACTTGGCTTTCGTCAAGGTGCGTTCCAAATGCAGTGGGCCGTTGGCGCCAGCAGAGATAAATGGTAAGGAGATCTGGGTGGAAGAAACCCCAGACAAGTCCTTCTTAGCCTTTTCTGCGGCATCCTTTAAGCGTTGCATGGCCATTTTGTCTTTGGACAAATCGATGCCATTTTCAGCTTTGAATTCGTCAACTAACCAGTTGATGATCTTGTCATCAAAGTCATCCCCACCTAAATGGGTATCCCCGTTAGTGGACAATACTTCAAACACGCCATCGCCTAATTGGAGAATGGACACATCAAATGTCCCACCACCAAGGTCATAAACTAAGACTTTTTCATCAGCGTCGCCTTTGTCCAAGCCATAAGCTAAGGCAGAAGCAGTTGGTTCGTTGACGATCCGCGAAACGTTCAAGCCGGCGATCTTACCAGCGTCTTTAGTCGCTTGACGTTGGGAATCGTTGAAGTATGCAGGTACCGTGATGACAGCATCAGTCACGTCTTCGCCTAAATAATCTTGGGCAAAGCCTTTGATGTATTGTAAGATCTGTGCAGAGATTTCTTGAGGGGTATAGTTCTTGTCACCGACTTTAACGGTGTAACCTGCTTCACCCATGTGCCGCTTGATGGACACAATGGTATCTGGGTTGGTGATGGCTTGGCGCTTGGCCACTTCACCAACTTGGATCTCGCCGTCTTTAAAAGCGACGACAGAAGGCGTGGTACGGTTGCCTTCTGGATTCGTAATGATCTTTGGTTCGCCACCTTCAAGCACCGCAACAGCGGAGTTGGTGGTCCCTAAGTCGATCCCAATAACTTTACTCATTGTTCTACCTTCTTTTAAAATTGATTAACTGATTAAATAAGCTTCAATTGCTCAAAGCTTGCCGACTGTCACCAACCAGACGCTTGGTTTCCAGCCAAGCTGAAGCAAGCACAACCAAGTGCCGACTTCAGCTTGACTGGAAACGTTGACGCACTAGTTAGCCACAACCACCATGGCTGGACGCAAGACGCGATCTTTCATTTTGTAGCCAGCTTGTAACACTTGCACGATCGCATCTTTGGGATGATCATCATCTGCGGGAACAGTTTGGATCGCCTGATGCATTGTCGGATCAAATGTCCCATCAGTGGGGATCTTTTCGACGTGGTTTTCCTTTAAGGCCGCTTCAAGATGGCTGTATACCATTTCGACGCCTTTTTTCAGCGGATCGGTATCATCAGTTGCTGAAGTCAACGCCCGTTCCAAGTTATCTAACACTGGCAGTACGGCTGTGGCCAACTTTTGGCCATCATATTGCAACAAGGTCGCCCGCTCTTTTTTGAAGCGATTGTTCATGTTGCTGATTTCTGCAGCAGCGCGCAAATACTTATCTTCAAATTCGTCGCGTTCTTTTTGCAAGGCCTTGACGTCAACTTCTGAGGCGTTGACTTGTTCATCAAGGTCGGCTTTCATTTCCGCTTCGATTTCATCTTTCAATGATGGTTCAGCATCAGATTGAGTCTCTTTTGGTTTTGGTTCGTCTGCTTTGTCTGCCATAGCGGCCTCCTTGTCATTGATCAAAATGCGAATAATAATCGGTCAGCCGCTTGGCGAGCTCTTCGCGAAAGGCATCGAGCAAGCCGATCATTTTCGAATACGGCATTTGCGTCGGTCCAAGCAGCGCGATGACCCCAGTGCCATGATCGCCTACCGAATAACTGGCAGTGATCACTGAAAGATCATCCAGCACATCTGGGGTCAACTCTTGACCCAAATGGACTTGCACCCCTTGTTTGGGTGAAACCGGGCCGATCAGCTGATTGATATCGCTGGAATCATCGTCAAACAAGCTGAAGATCTGCTTGACGCGGCGCACGTCAGAATCATCCAGATAATCCATCAGATTCAACCGTCCGCCAACATAAAAGCGTTCTGCCGCTGCTTGTTTCAAGACACTGCCAAAAATGTCTAAGAAGCCATCAGGACTGGACATATATTGAAACAACAATGCTGGCACATCATTGGCCAACTTACGCGCCACTTCAGCCAGCGGCAAGCCAACCAATTGGTCGTTGACGATGCGGATCGCCTTTTCCACTTCTTCGGAATCGACTTCACCTGGCAAGGTAAACAGCTGGTTGACCACATTGCCATTGTTGGTGACTAAAATCGCCATCACCTGATGATTGCCTAATGGCACCATGCGAAAACCGGTCAATTTGAGTTGCGCAACTTCAGGGCCCAAGGTGATGGCCGTGTAGTTGGTCAAGTTGGATAAAATGCGCGCCGACTGGGCGACGATCTCATCCATTTTGTAAAAGTGGCCACCGAAACCTTGCTGGATCGCGGCGATCTCGGCAGGTTCTGCCTGCGCCGGTTCGACTAAGTTGTCAAGGTAATAGCGGTAGCCTTTGGTCGAGGGCACGCGCCCTGAACTACTGTGCGTCTTGGTGATCAATCCGGCTTCTTCCAACGCAGCCATGTCATTGCGGATCGTTGCCGAACTGACATGGATCGGCAACTCTTGCATCAAGGTCTTAGACCCGACAGGCTGATTGGTTTCAGTAAACGATCGGATGATCTCTTTTAAGACGAGCAGTTGGCGTTTCGTCAACATATTGCCACCTTCTTCTTAGCACTGAACACCTATGGAGTGCTAACTAACAATTACTATACTAGCAACCCCCATTAGCATAGTCAAGGGTAGAGTGCTAAAAAGTGCAGTTTTTCCCATTAAATCGGGCTTGAGACCGACTCGTCCTCAGCACTTGATCCATTTGCGATCAAATCAGCGGGTCATCCAATAAGAATTGTTGAAAGACTTCATTGCCTAAAAACATCCCTTGGTTGGACAAGCGCACTTGATCGCCGTTAAGTTCAACTAAACCTTGTTGGCGCAAGTCATCCAGCAATTCACCGTACACGTCTTCGATTCGTAAATGAAATTTATCAGTGAAACGCTGACGACTGACACCGGCGCGCGTGCGCAATCCTAAAAACATTTCTTCTTCGATTTGTTCTTCTAAAGGCACCAAGTGATGTTCGATCACTGGCAACTTGTGGTCATGCAGTGGCGCTAAATATTGTTGGATCGGGCCAAAGTTGTGATAGCGATCGCGCCCTAAATAACCAAACGCCCCAGCGCCAAACCCAAAGTAATGCGCATTTTGCCAATAAAGCAAATTGTGTTGGCACTCAAAGCCTGGCTTGGCGAAGTTAGCGATCTCATATTGTTCGCGACCGTTGGCATGCATTAAATCAATGGCATCTTGATACATATCAGCTTCAACATCTTGACTGGGCAACGTCAACTTGCCTTTGCGCATCAAGTTATAAAAAATCGTTTTGCGCTCTAAGATCAGCGAGTACGTCGAATAATGCGGCAGCTGCAACGCTAAGGCTTCGCGCAAACTGTGCAAGAAATTATCTCGGCTTTGGCCAGGCAAGCGAAAGATCAAGTCGATGGACAAATTTTCAAAGCCGACTTTGTGGGCATTGTCGATTGCTTGATAAACGTCTTTGACCCGATGGATCCGCCCGATGCGCTTTAAAATGGCATCGTCAAAACTTTGTACCCCAATGGATAAGCGGTTGACCCCATTGTCGTGCAGGACTTGCAGCTTTTGGGTATCTTGTAAGTCGTTGGGATTAGCTTCAAAGGTGAATTCGCCATGATCAAAATGCAAGATCTCGCGGATTCCGCGACATAATTGATCCAATTGCTTGGGGGTCAAAGTCGTGGGCGTGCCGCCGCCAACATACACAGTTTCAATGGGTTCGTTGGGATATTGTGGCATCACCAGTTGCATTTCTCGCAGTAACATCGCCACATAATCATCCACTGGCTGGCCTTCAATGAAGACTTTATTGAAATCACAGTAATAACAAATATGCTCACAAAACGGAATGTGGATATAAGCCCCTGCCATTAGTTTGCCTCTTTTTCAAGCCATGCTAGCGAATGCGTGCGATCCATTTGAAGCTGATCGATCAGCCCTTGCGCGCCATCAAATTTCACTTCACCGCGCAAATAGTGCAACCATTTGACCACGACTGGTTGGCCGTAGATATCCGCGTCAAAATCAAACAAGTTGATCTCAAGCGTCACCGCCCGGCCGGCACCAAACGTCACATTACGGCCAACTGACGCCATGCCTGGTAGCCACTGGCCGTTGACTTGCATCATCACGGTGAAAATGCCGATGCCAGGCAACCTTTCAGCATTTGGCGTGTCGATATTGGCAGTGGGGAAACCAAGCGTCCGCCCACGCGCTTCGCCATGCACCACCATGCCTGTGGTTTGATAATCATATCCTAATAAGCGATTGGCCAAATCGACATCGCCTTGATCCAAAGCTTTGCGAATGCGCGTCGACGAAATTTTTTCACCATCGTCTAAATGTGCAGGTACTGCAATGATCTCAAAGCGGTTTTGGGCAAACTCAGGAAGCGTATGCATGTTGGCGATGGCTTTTTTGCCATAAGTATAATCAAATCCCGCCACCACCACTGCCGCGTTCAAGCCGACTAAGTACTGATCGACAAATGCTTGCGGCGCCAAGCTGGCAAATTCAGGCGTGAAATGCACAAAATATAGCACATCGACACCAAGCATCGCCATTAAATCGATTTTGCGGGCACGTGGCGATAAATACTTCACTTCATCGGCAGGTTTGTGTTGGTAGATCACTGCCGGATGCACGTCAAACGTCATCACCGCCAAAGGCAGATTTTTGGCGTTGGCCACTTGTTTGGCTTGGGAGATCACCGCTTGGTGCCCACGGTGCACCCCATCAAAAAAGCCCAAGGCTAAGACTTGTGGGTGAGCGGGTTTGGTGACAACTGGCGGGTGAATATCAATGACTTGCATCTTCGGGACTTCCTTCGTTAGTTAAATACATCACATCTGGACGATATAAGGCGTCGGCTTGTTGGTACACGGCTTTAAGCACACCTTGATAGGTCAAACCGACTTTTGCAGCAGTTTCTTCCAATTGTAAAAAGCGGCCGTGTTGCACCCGATCCCATTGATCAGCTGATAAGGCCACCAATGGCAGATCCCCATAAGCGTATTCGATCGGGCGTAAATGTGCCGCCACAGCTTGCGGCGCCGTTTCTGGGGTCAAGTCGCGCAGATCAAGGGTCTGCGCCAAGGTAAAGCCGCCACTGGCAATACGAGTCAGTTGACTCATCACTGCTGGCACTGCGAGCTTGTGGCCGACGTCAACCGCTAATGTGCGAATATAAGTCCCTTTAGAAACTTGCGCTTCAAAGGTGAACTTTTGCACCCCAGCTTTAGCGTCAAATACCACGTCGCTGGTCCGCTTAAACGCATAAACCGTGACTTGCCGACTGGGCCGCTCAACAGTTTCACCTTTGCGGGCATACTCATACAAGCGCCTGCCGTTGACCTTAACTGCGGAAAACATCGGTGGGATCTGCGTGATCGTGCCAGTCAAGCTGGCCAAAGCGGCGTCGACTTCAGCGGCTTCAAAAGGCGAACTAAGATGCACCCGCTCGACTTCGGCGCCATCAAGGTCTTCAGTTTCTGTCGAAAAGCCTAACGTCACTTCGCCGGTGTAAGTTTTACCTAGCGCCATCAACGCCGGCACGCCTTTGGTCGCAGCGCCTAAGGCAATAGGCAATACCCCATCGACACTGGGGTCGAGGGTGCCTGAGTGGCCGATTTTTTTCATATGGATGAGGCGTCGCAATTGTGCGATCACATCAAAGCTGGTCATGCCAGCTGGTTTATATACTGGTAAAATGCCGTCCATGGCAAGCCCCTCCTTTTCAATTCAACGCCTTTCATTATACAAGAAATCCCCTTCAGACACCACGCCACCTCAAAAGCAGCCGAATTTGAAACGCGATCGTCACTGATCCCACACAAAAGGGGTAAGCCATGACTGGCTTACCCCTTTTTGCTGGTTATTGCTTTTTCTTCAGATCTGCCAATAATTGATCGATCCGAGAGCCATATGCCACAGACATATCTTGCTCGAATTTGATCTCAGGCGTTTTGAACAACTTGATGCGTTGGCCGACTTCTCGGCGGATCAAGCCAGTGGCCTTATCTAAGCCAGTTTGGGCATCAGCGATCTTCTTTTCGTCATCGGAAAGAATGCTGAAGTACACTGTGGCTTCTTGGAGGTCGCCGGTCAGCTTGATGCCGGTGATCGTCACACCTTGCACCCGCGGATCGTTGACATCTTTTAACAAAATGTCGTCGATCTCACGTTGGATCTGGGTTTCTACCCGACCAATACGATGCTTCATAGGTTTCTCCTTGTTAAGTTCAACACGTGACCGTGATCACGTTGAGTTGCGTTGATCAAAGCTTACTTCACCGGAACTTCTTCCATGGTGTAAGCTTCGATTTGATCGTCGACTTTGACGTCGTTGTAGTTGGCAATGGTCATCCCAAATTCAAAGCCGGCTTTGACTTCCTTGACATCGTCTTTGAAACGACGCAAGGAGCCCAATTCGCCTTCATGGATCACGATACCATCACGGATCAAGCGGACTTTCGAATCACGTTTGATGAAGCCAGAATCCACATAGCCACCAATAACGGTGCCGATCTTGGAAACGTTGATGGTTTCACGCACAGTGATCTGACCGGTGACTTTTTCTTCAAAGGTCGGGTCAAGCATCCCCTTCATCGCCGCTTCCACTTCGTCGATCGCTTTGTAAATGACCGAATGCAAGCGGATATCAACATCGTCAGCGTCAGCTTGTGCTTTGGCTTGTGGTGTTGGACGCACGTTAAAGCCGATGATGATGGCATTTGACGCACTGGCTAAGGTGACATCAGATTCATTGATCGCCCCAACGGCTTGATGGATGATGTTGACGCGAACGCCTTCAACTTCGATCTTCTTCAATGAACCGGCGATCGCTTCAACAGAACCTTGGACATCGGCTTTGATGATGACGTCAACTTCTTTAAGTTGACCTTCCTTCATCGTTTCAAACAAGTTGTCTAAGGTCACATGGGCATTGGATTGACGTTCTTTGTCAAGTGCCCGCTTAGCCCGTTCTTCACCAGCTGCACGCGCCGTTTTTTCATCATCAAAAACGACAAAGCGATCAGCAGATTGTGGCACGTCGTTTAACCCAGTGATTTCCACTGGCATGGCCGGAATGGCTTCTTTGACCCGACGACCACGATCATTGGTCATCGTCCGGATACGGCCATAGGTATTGCCGACAACCACAGGATCGCCGATGTGCAACGTCCCTTGTTGGACCAAGACCGTGGAAACTGGGCCGCGACCTTTATCCAAACGAGATTCGATCACCGTACCAACGGCTTTTTGATCAGGGTTGGCTTTGAGTTCCAACACATCAGCTTCCAACAAGATCATTTCCAGTAATTCGTCGATGTTTTTGCCGTATTTGGCCGAAATTTCAACGAAAATGGTGTCGCCACCCCATGATTCAGGGATCAATTCGTATTCTGCGAGTTGTTCCATGACATGTTGCGGGTTAGCACCTGGCTTATCGATTTTGTTGACGGCCACGATGATCGGCGCTTTCGCCGCCCGGGCGTGGTTGATGGCTTCAATGGTCTGAGGCATCACACCATCATCAGCAGCGACGACTAAGACGATGATATCAGTGATATCAGCACCACGCGCCCGCATGTTAGTGAAGGCCGCATGCCCTGGCGTATCCAAGAAGGTGATGACGCGATCATTCAAGCGGGTTTGGTAAGCCCCGATGTGCTGGGTGATCCCACCGGCTTCGCCTTCAGTGACATGGGTATGACGTAACTTATCCAGCAAGGTCGTTTTACCATGGTCAACGTGCCCCATGATGGTCACGACTGGTGGCCGAGATTGCAAGTTATCGGTGCTAGTGGTTTCTTCTTCAAAGACTTTGTCCAAGTCAGTGATATCTTCTTGGACTTTCTCTTGCGCATCGATGCCATAATCAGTGGCGATCAATTCAATGGTGTCTTTATCCAAAGATTGGTTTTGGTTGACCATCACACCAAGCATAAACAACTTCTTGATGATCTCAGCTGGTTCGCGATGCAAGATCTTACCCAGATCTTGCGCGTTCATGCCGACAGTGTAAACCAAGGTCTCTGGTAACGGACGATCTTTACGCTGTGGCATTGGCTTTTTCGGTGCAGATTGTTGCTGACGGCGCTTGTTTTTCTTGTTGCGACGGTTATTACGGTTATAACCATTGCCGAAGTTATTGCGGCCGTTGTTACGCCCACCACGGAAGTTATTGTTGCGACCATTATTGTCGTTGCCTTGCGGTGCCGATTCAAAATGGTTGCGCGCTGGCCGTGGTGCTGAAGTTGCTTGCTGTGGTGCAGCAGGCTTGGCAGTCGCTTGTGGGCGACTGTTTTGTGCAGGACGGTTATTGGCAGCCGGGCGCGCATTGTTGTTCGGACGGGCATTATTAGCTGGACGTGCTTGGCTAGTGTGAGCAGCAGGTTGTTGCGCTTGTTTTTGCGCAGCTTCTTGTTGTTGACGCTTAGCGGCTTTAGCAGCTTGTTGCTGTTTTAATTGTTGGATGAACTTTTCGTCATTGCCAGCAACTGGACGCGGTTGTGAGTTAGCGGCAGTGGCGCGACCAGCACGTGGCATTGGACCAGTTTGTTGATTGCGATCATTGCGACGGTTGTCACGATTGCGGTTATTGTTTGGCCGGCTGTTATTGCTTTGACCATTGCGGTCGTTAGAACGGTTATTGGCATTATTCGTGCGGTTATTGTCACGATTGCCATTTTGTGGACGGGCGCTGTTTTGGTTGGCGTTGCGCGCTTGACCACCGCGTTGGTTTGGCTGTTGGGCGGCATGGGGCCGACGAATAGCCGACTTGGCGATCAACGTCTTGCCATCTTTGGTTTTCACGCTGGCATGATGCGGACCAGGTGCAGGTTGCGCTGGCTTGACTTCAGCTTTAGGCGCTGCAGGTTTGGCTTCAGCTGGCTTGGCTTCGGCTTTAGGCGCTGCAGGTTTAGCCGCAGCCGGCTTGGTTGCTGACTGGCTACTGGTGCCCATTGCTTTGCGTAATGTCGCTTCTTGCGCTGGTTCCATGGTCGATTGATGACCTTTAAATTCGATGCCCGCCTTCGCAGCTGCTTCAATGACAGCTTTTGATGGGACATTCATTTCTTTGGCAAATTCATAGACTCGTTTTTTGCCCATTTCTTCACGCTCCCTGTTTAAGTTAGGTGAGCAGCTTTATCAGCTTCTTGGCGAAACCTTGGTCTTGCACAGCCACTGCTGTGCGCGGTGCACCGATCGCATCGCTGATGTCCAACTTGGTGAACACCGAAACGATCGGGACCTCATAAAAGCTACTTTTATCAGTAAATAATTTAATCGTATTGGCACTGGCATCACTGGCGACAATGACTAATTTGGCACTGCCATCGCGAATGGCGTTGATCACGAAGCCTTCGCCCATCGTGAGCTTGCCAGCACGGCGCGCTAAGCCTAAAAGGTTAGCGGCTTGTTGTTGTGGGGTCATTTGCTTTGGTCTCCGAAGAGTTCCATGCGGGCTTTTTTGTGGTCCACGTACGCAAACAACTCATCATAAAATGCCGGATCGACAGTCAGATCAAACGCTTTGTCGATCACTTTTTTGGCTTTGGCTTGAGTGATGGCTTCTGGACGTAATGCCACATAAGCCCCACGTCCTGCCGCTTTGCCGGTGGGATCGATAGAAACAGTGCCGTCAGCGTTTTTCACCACGCGGACCATTTCTTTTTTAGGAAACATGTCACCACTCAGCAAATCTTTACGCATTGGGATCTTGCGAACTTTTGCCATGATGGCCTCCTATTCTGCTGAATCAGTTGAAGCATCTTCAGCTGGTGCCTCTGGCGTTGTGGCTTCGGTAGCTTGATCATCAACTGGCGCTCGTGTTTGGGCGGCGGCTTGATCATCTTCAGCAAATTCATCATCATCGACGAATTCAACTTCAGATTCTGGCTTGATATCGATCTTATAGCCAGTCAATTTTGCCGCTAAGCGGGCGTTTTGGCCTTTTTTACCAATGGCCAAAGACAATTGGTAATCAGGCACGATCACTGTGCAAGAGCGATCGTTGTCTTCGTCGTTGAATTGCACGGCGATGACTTGAGCCGGGTTTAAGGCGTTGGCAATATAGTCGACTGGGTCTTCTTCATATTGCACCACATCCATGTTTTCGCCAGACAACTCGTTAACGACTGCTTGCACCCGCGCGCCTTTAGGACCAACTGTTGTGCCGACTGGGTCAACACTTGGGTTGTTGGACTTCACAGCGATTTTGGTGCGGTCCCCAGCTTCACGAGCAATGCCAGCAATTTCAACGACACCGTCAAAAATTTCTGGCACTTCTTGTTCAAACAAGCGCTTGACTAACCCAGGGTTGGTTCGAGACACGAACACTTGCGGGCCTTTGGTCGCATTTTCAACTTTGGTCACATACACTTTGATGCGATCATGGGCTTCGTAGTGTTCGTTAGGCATTTGATCTTGCTTGCCTAACACGGCTTCGATCTTGCCTAAGTTGACGTAAATGAACTTGTTATCCCGGCGTTCGACCACACCAGACATGATTTCTTCTTCATATTGAGAATATTCATCATATACGATGCTACGTTCGGCTTCCCGCACGCGTTGCATGATCACTTGCTTGGCAGTTTGCGCGGCAATGCGACCAAAGTCTTTTGGCGTTACTTCAAAGCGGATCTCGTCGCCGATCTCATAAGCACGGTTGATCTGCAAGGCATCTTTTAAGCTAACTTCCAAGCGAGAATCAAACACTTCTTCAGTGACTTCCTTGACGGCATAAACATGAATGTCACCGCGATCTTGGTCAAACGTCACTTCCACGTTTTGCGCTTGGTTGTAGTTGCGCTTATAAGCACTGGCCAAGGCTTGTTCCAGCGCGTCGATCACGATGGCTTTCTTCACGCCTTTTTCTTGCTCTAAGGCGTCAAGCGCCTCAATCATTTCCTTTGACATACTGATCTTCCTTTTCTACAGATTAAAACTCGATGGCTAAGCGCGCCTTGGCGATGGCACTACGCTGGAATTCTTGATCGAATTTGCGCGCCTTGTCCTTGAGCGTCAAAGTCAATGTGTCGGCATCGAGTGATTTAAGGGTGCCTTCATAAACTTTCTTGCCATTAACTTTGGAAAACAGTGAAATGTGAATATAATCGCCCACTGCATTTTGATAATCTTGCTCGTTTTTTAAAGGACGCTCGGCACCAGGGCTTGAGACCTCCAAAAAATAAGCTTGCGGGATCGGATCGGGATCCATGGCGTCGAGCTTTTCAGAAAGCGCCTCAGATACCAACACGCATTCATTCAGTGAAATGCCGCCAGTTTTGTCGACGTAAACGCGCAAATACCAACTGCCGCCTTCTTTGACGAATTCAATGTCACTGAGATAAAAGCCGTTGTCAGCCAAAATCGGATTCACGATCGCAGACACGGTTTCGACAACTGTACTCATACTTCCCCCCCTTAACTTGTATTGGAGTTGACATCGTCCATGAAAAAGAGTGAGCATCGCTGCTCACTCCCCGCCGACATCATAATTACTACAATTAATTTACCACATGAAACCAGTCATTGCAACTGTTGTGTCAATTGAAAAACTTGACACCATTTGTTGCCGGTTGCAACTTCGTGATCATTTGGCGCGATCCGCGCCGCTTCGCGCGTCAACCACTGCTCCGTAGCGACTAAAACAGCCCGTCAAATAAGGAAAGCTGGTTTTCATCTGGCAAGTGATCCAAAACATGATTTTCGGTCATGTAATCGATCAAAGTCTTTGACACTTTGCCTCGCGTCGCCAAGTCTTCTTTAGATAAGAAAGGCTTTTCTTCACGCGCCGACACGATTTGTTTGGCCACGTTATCGCCTAATCCTGGCACTGCCCGAAATGGCGCCAACAACGTGTGGTCATCCACGATCAAAAAGTCATGCGCATCAGACTTATCGATATCCACCATTTGGATCTTGAAACCACGCTCGATGCACTCATTGGCGATTTCCAAGATCGTTTGCAGGTTCTTTTCTTTGGCCGATGCTTCCATGCCTTTGTCGCTGATTTCTTTGATCGCAGCTTTCACCGCATCTTTGCCATGACTCATTGCCGCCAGATCGAAGTCTTCAGCTCGCACTGAGAAGTATGACGCGTAATAAACCAATGGGAAATAGACTTTGAACCACGCGATCCGCAACCCCATTAAGTCATAAGCGGCGGCATGGGCTTTAGGGAACATGTATTTTATCTTCAAGCAAGAATCGATATACCAATCTGGCACCGATTCATTGTCGCGCATGGCTTGTTGCCATTCATCAGGGATCCCACGCCCTTTTCTGACGTGTTCCATGATGTTGAAGGCCATTGAGTCATCCATGCCCCAATGGATCAAGTCCATCATGATGTTGTCCCGACAGCCGATCACTTCTTTGATGGTAACGACTTTGTTTTGGATCAATTCTTCGGCATTGCCTAACCACACATCTGTCCCATGAGACAACCCAGAGATCTGTAGCAACTCAGAGAAATGCTTGGGATGCGTTTCTTCAAGCATTCCGCGCACAAACCGGGTCCCAAATTCTGGCACGCCTAGCGTCCCAGTTTTTGAACCGATCTGCTCCGGCGTGACGCCTAACGCTTCGGTGCTGGAAAATAACGACATCACGCCAGGATCATCCATTGGGATCGATTTTGGCTCAACGCCAGAAAGATCTTGCAACATCCGGATCATCGTCGGATCATCATGGCCTAAAACATCCATTTTTAAAATGTTGTCATGGATCGAATGAAAATCAAAGTGAGTGGTTTTCCAGGCGGCATTTTGATCATCGGCAGGATATTGGATCGGCGAAAAGTCGTAAATATCCATATCTGCCGGCACGATCAAGATCCCAGCTGGATGCTGACCGGTGGTGCGCTTGACGCCAGTGGCGCCTTTGGCCAAGCGATCGATCTCAGCGCCGCGCATCATTTGCCCAGTGTCGCGTTCATAAGCTTTGACGTAGCCATAAGCAGTTTTATCCGCCACTGTGCCGATCGTCCCAGCCCGAAAGGCGTGATCTTCACCAAATAACACTTTGATGTAGTTGTGCGCAACTGCTTGATAATCCCCAGAGAAATTCAAATCGATATCAGGCACTTTATCCCCTTTAAACCCTAAGAAGGTTTCAAAAGGAATATCTTGGCCGTCTTTGACTAATTCAGTCCCACACTTGGGGCAATTTTTATCTGGCAAATCAAACCCAGACCCATATTCGCCTTTGGTGAAGAATTCAGAATATTGGCACTTCGGGCAGCGATAATGTGGCGGCAATGGGTTGATCTCGGTGATGCCTGACATTGTCGCAGCTAAACTGGACCCCACAGATCCACGAGAACCAACCAAGTAACCATCTTTGTTGGATTTTAATACCAATTGTTGGGCAATGTTATAAATCACCGCAAATCCGTTACCAATGATCGATTTGAGCTCTTTGTCCAAACGGGCGGAAACAATTTCCGGAAGCGGGTCCCCATATAGCGCATGGGCCGTGTCCATCACGTCTTTGGTCAAGTTTTCCTTCACGCCAGGAATATCTGGCGTGTAGAGTTTGGTTTTGACTGGCGTGATGTCGTCATCGATCCAATCTGCGACCACATGCGTATTGTCAACCACGATTTGGTGGGCTTGCGTTTCTGGCAGCCAGCTGAAGGCGTCCAGCATTTCTTTAGTGGAGCGGAAATGCACATCAGGCAAGCTGTGGCGATTTAGCGGATTAGCGCCACCTTGGGAATGGATCAAGATCTTGCGATAGATCGCATCAGTTTGATCTAAGTAATGCGCATCCCCAGTGGCGACCACCGGTTTATTTTGAGCCGCACCGATTTTAATGATATTGGTGATGATGTCTTTTAAATGAGCATCGCCTTTGACTAACTCTGCTTCTTTTAATGGCAAGTAGTTATCCAGTGGCTGCACTTCCAAATAATCATAAAACTTGGCTTTTTTTTCAGCTTCAGCGTAACCTTTTTGCATCATGGCGGTAAAAACTTCACCACTGGCACAAGCTGACCCGACCACTAAGCCTTCGCGCAGTTTTTGCAAACGCGAACGCGGTACTCGCGGCATGCGGTAATAGGTTTCGACGTTAGACATCGACACCAATTTGAACAAGTTCTTCAATCCCGCTTGGGTCTTGGCCAAGATCACAGCATGGCTTGGGCGACTTTGCTTCCAGGCATCGCCGGCACCAACGCGCGAGTTAAGTTGATCTAAGGTCGTGATGTCGTATCGTTTCGCGGCTTCTTTTTCCAAAGCGTACAACAAATACCCAGTGGCTTCAGAATCGGCGTTGGCGCGGTGATGATTTTCCAAGGCGATTTTGTAAGCTTTGGTCAAGGTATCCAGTTTGTGGTTTTTGCGTTCTGGATGTAGCATCCGCGACAATTCCAAAGTATCGACCACTGGATTTTGAATGTCAGCTTGCTTTAAACGCCGGTAGCCTGCATTGATAAAGCCCACATCAAAAGTCACGTTATGCCCGACCATGATACTGCCATCACAAAATTCCCGAAATAAGGCCAACACTTGTGCTTCGGTTTTAGAACCGTGCACCATGTCATCAGTGATATGCGTCAAATTGATCGTAAATTCTGACAATGGGAAACCCGGATCGATCAATTCTTCAAACTCATCGATCACTTTACCAGCTTGCATTTTCACTGCGGCGATTTCAATGATCTTATCATAAACCGCTGACAGCCCAGTGGTTTCAATATCAAACACCACATAAGTCGCCGACGCTAAATCACGCGCTTCATCAGCATGATAAGCCACTGGGGTACCATCATCGACTAAATTGACTTCCACACCATAGATCATTTTCATGTCGGCTTTAGCTGCGGCAGTATGGGCTTCAGGGTAAGCTTGCAACCCGGCATGGTCGGTGACAGCAATGGCGGTGTGGCCCCACTTTTTGGCACGTTTGACATAATCGGAAATCGACGTCATCCCATCCATCGTCGACATGTTGGTGTGCAAATGCAATTCGATGCGCTTGTCGCCTTCAACATCGTCTTGCGGCAAGGGATGCTTCACTTCTTGCACGTCTTGGGCCATGATGGTCAATTCACGCGAAAAGTTATCTTCTTGCACACTGCCGCGCACGCGCAACCACATTCCTGCTTGGATGCGATCAAACATTGCTTCGTCGTCGGCATTGTTGGAGAATTTCTTGGCAATGAAACTTGACGTGTAATCCGTCAACTTAAAGATCAAGAGCTTGCGTTTAGAGCGCAGTTCGCGCACTTCCACGTCAAACACATAACCTTCAACGGTCACCGAGCGTTCTTCTTCAGTGATCGATACCATTTGCTGAGGTTCGTCACTGGATTTGATCCCACGGCCTAAAGTGATCGGGCCACTACCAGCGTTGGGGTCAGCAGCTTGCGCTTGTTGACGCTGTTGCACCACTGCGGCAGCTTTTTTGGCCAATTCGGCAGTTTCTTGCGCCTTTTGGGCTTTGAAAGCTTCGATTTGGGCGTTGGCTTTGGCTTCGTCGACATCAGCATTTAAATGTAAGGTTTGAAAACCCACTTGCTGATAGGCCGCTTCAAGCTTACCTAGCCCTTGATTGACCAAAAATTGGCGCACTGGCTCATTTTCTGCTAGTAAGCTGACGCGCCCGTCTTCAAGTTTGGGTTCTTGTTTGGTACACAATTCGTAAACCAAGCTGGACTGGATCCCCGCATTTTTCACCACATGCGCCCAATAACCAGACAGCAAGGCTTGATCAAAGCGCGGATCTTTGGCCTTGATCGATAACCCGACACTGGCAATGTCTTTAAACGCCGCTTGCAAATGTTGTTCAAAAGGCGTAAACACCGCCACTGGTAAAATCGTCGGCACCTCGATCGTGAAATGGTAGTGTTTGGATTTGGTATGCACTGCCACTTGGTCGATCGTCGCTTCAGCAAAGCCAGGATAGTTGGCGAGATCTTGGGGAAGTTGCAGTTGTTCCAGCAACTTCATAAACATTTCGTGTTTGGATAAAGCCAAAAAACGGCCACCTTTCTTCTACGCCACAGCGCAGAATTTTGTCATGCATCTAGCTTAACTGTTTTTTTGTGTGGTCACAAGCGTTCTTGAAGTGACAATTGCGTGAAAAAATTCGCCGCAATTAAAGCGAGAGCCTACTGTCACGCCATCATCAAGCCCAGACACACAAAACGCCTTTGCCCAGCGATCCAAAGAAAGATCAAGGGACAAAAGCGCTTCGAGATTGCCTGAAACGAAATCAGTTTCTGGCCATTAATTCAATTGGTCGAGCAAAATATGCAAGGAGTTGATCAGTTCGGCTTGCTTGACTTCAAGCGTTTCGCCGGTTTTGCGCAACTTCAATTCGACGATATCGTCTTCAGCCTTTTTACCCACAGTGATGCGGATCGGCAAACCGATCAGATCAGAATCGGCAAACTTAACGCCAGCGCGTTCATTGCGATCATCCAACAACACTTGGTACCCAGCTGCTTGCAGATCATTGGTAATGGCTTCGGCTAAGTCTTTTTGTTCGGCTTTTTTCACATTGACTGGGATCACATGCACGTCAAATGGCGCAATATTCTTTGGCCATACCAAGCCGTGTTCGTCAGCTTGTTGTTCGGCGACAGCAGACAATAAACGTGACACCCCGATACCATAAGACCCCATGATGATCGGTTGGGCGCGGCCGTTTTCATCTAAGAAATCAGCCCCCATGGCTTTGGAATAGCGCGTCCCTAACTTGAAAATGTGGCCGATCTCAATGCCGCGAGTGAAATGCAAGACGCCTTGGCCATCTGGTGACACTTCGCCTTCAGTCACAAAGCGGATGTCTGCAAATTGTGCTGGCGTAAAGTCACGATCCAAGTTGACATTGACCAAGTGCTTGCCTTCAGCGTTAGCACCGGCAACTAGGTTGGCTAAGCCTTTCAAGGAGTTATCTGCGATCACTTGCACGTCGTCATCAACGCCAACAGGGCCAACGTTGCCAATGGCACAATGCATCGCTGCTTGCACTTGTTCTGGGGTGGCCATATCTAAGAAATCGGCGCCTAACAAGTTCTTCAACTTGACATCGTTGACTTCATAATCGCCGCGAACCAAGGCCAATACCGGCTTTTCATCAGCGATGAATAGCACGGATTTGATCAGTTGCGTCGCCGGCACGTTGAGCTTGGCGCTCACTTCGTCGATGGTTTTAGCAGCACCAGTTTCAACTGTTTCCAAAGGCTTCGCTTCGGCATGGCTCGGTTGAGGCATCACCATGCTGGTGGCCATTTCCAAGTTGGCGGCATAATCTGACGCATCGGAGTACACAATGGTATCTTCGCCAATTGGCGCAACTGCAGAGAATTCTTTGGAATCTTTGCCACCCATGGCACCACCGTCACCGATGATCGTCCGGAAATCTAAGCCCACCCGGTTGAAAATGTTGGTGTAGGCCTTTTCCATTTGCTTGTAAACCACATCCAGATCCGCTTCAGTCGCCGTAAATGAATAGGCATCTTTCATAATAAATTCGCGGCCACGCAACACGCCATAACGCGGGCGATCTTCATCACGGAACTTGGATTGGATCTGGTATAACACCAAAGGCATTTTTTTATAAGAGTTCACCGCATTTTTTACCGTATCGGTAAAGGTTTCTTCATGCGTTGGCCCTAAGATAAAGTCGCGGTTATGGCGATCTTTAAACTTAAATAAATTGGGTCCGTAAGTTTCATAACGGCCGGATTGTTCCCAAAGTTCTGCCGGTAAAATGCTTGGCATACGCATTTTAACCGCATCGATTTTTTGCATTTCATCATCGATAATGTTGTCGATGTTTTGCAAAACGCGTTCTGCCAATGGCAAGTATGCATAGACCCCAGCTGATACCTGGCGCACAAAGCCAGAGCGGATCATCATTTTGTGGGACAGCGCCACTGCGTCAGTCGGTGCTTCTTTAACTGTGGGGATAAACATGCGAGATTGTTTCAAGGATTTGCCTCCAAATTAGTTTGCCAGCTTAAAACTGGCGCAAAATATCATTGATCGTGACTGCCACTAACAGCAGCACCATCAACCCAGCACCGATCATGGTCACGATGCCTTCTTTGTCACGTGAAAGCGGCTTGCGGCGAATGATCTCAACGAAATTCAATAAGATCTTGCCACCGTCTAGCACAGGGATCGGGATCAGGTTCATGATCCCTAAGTTCAAGGACAGATACGCCAAGAAAAATACCAGCGAATTGATCCCTCCTGCTGCCGCCGAGCTGGTCATGGTATAAATACCCACTGGTCCAGCCAACTTATTCAACGAGAAATGCCCGGTGATCAACGACTTCAACACGGTCAAGATCCGCGTCGCCAACGACCAACTTTGCGTAAACCCATATGGGATCGCGGCTTTAGCAGACTTATCCATATAAGTGGTCACGCCGATCAACCCTTTTTTGGTGGGGGTGATCGTCAAGTGTTTGGTGGTACCTTGTTGTTTGGCCACCACCGTCAGCGGGCCGCCTTTATGTTTGGTGACGGCTTGTTGCAAGTCTTCAAAACTGCTGATGGGGGTCTTGTTGATGGTTTGGATCTTGGCGCCGCTGACCAACCCAGCACGCGCGGCAGGCGAGCCTGCTTGCACGTCACCGATTTGATTGGTGTTCAGTTGTGGCACCCCAGCCAAAAAGCCGACCAAAATAAACGCTAAAATCGCCAAAATGAAATTATTCATCGGACCAGCGAAATTCACCAATAACCGCTTCAACACTGGCGCATTTTGAAATTGGACGTCATTGGGCGCGATCACGACTTCAGTGCCGTCAGCTTCAATGATCGTGGCATCATGGTCCACTGACCAAGTCTTTAACGTCGTGTCGTCGCCGTATTCATAACCAGAGATCGTCAGCGCTTCTCGCAGATCCAAATGATCCACTTGCACTGCGATACCGCCGGATAAAGTGACTTTATTGGAAGTGTTGATGCGCGTGACCACACCCGCATCATTCAAGGTCAACGTCAACTGAGTGCCTGGTTTGATGTCGTCTTCTTCATCTTGCCAGCCAGCCATGCGGACGTAGCCGCCTAATGGCAACAAACGCAAGGTGTATGTCGTGTTATTTTTGCGCCACGCGACTAATTTGGGTCCCATGCCGATCGAAAATTCCCGCACTAAAATGCCAGAGCGTTTGGCAAACCAATAATGGCCAAACTCATGCACCAACACCAAAATGACGAAAACAACGATAAATGCCAGGATGGTCGTCATAGTGCCCTCCAAATTAAACGATCCCCAATAAATGCAACATGGGGAAAACCAACAACATCGAATCGAACCGATCCAAGATCCCGCCGTGACCTGGCAAGATCTTACCAGAATCTTTCACGCCATAATACCGCTTCAAAGCCGATTCGACGAGATCGCCGAGTTGCCCGACCACAGACAAGAACAAAGCGATGGCCATCATCGTCCAAAAGCCATAAAATTGGGGGAAGAAATGTAAGTAGATCGCCGCAAAAATCAAGGCGACGACATTGCCGCCAATAGAACCTTCCCAAGTTTTGTTCGGGGAAATGGCAGGCCATAATTTATGTTTGCCAAGCTTGCGCCCGACCATATAAGCGCCAGAATCCGTCAACCAAACGATCAACATCGCAAACAGCAACGTATCCAACCCAGCACCATTGCGCACGGTGATCAAGTTGTGAAAACCCGTCCCGATGTAAAACAAGGCTAACGTTGAAACTGCCACATCATCAAAACTGGTGCGGTTTTTAGTGGCCACTGTTACCAGTAGCAAGCACGCCACGGCCAAGTAGATCAGATCCAACCGGCCAAGATGTGCTGGCAACCACTTGAAGTAGCTATCTGGAAATACCACCAGCAACACCCCGATGCCTGCAAACAAGAAATCTGCTGACATAATGATGCGTTTTCTCATGATGAACACTTCAGACAAAGCCACTAGGGCCAAGGCGGCAGCGGCGACTTCAATCCAAATGCCCCCAGCCACAAGAATTGGGATAAAAATGATCAGCGCGACAACCGCGGTGATAACACGTTGTTTCATAAAATTACATGCCTCCATATGATCCGCTTGGGACCCAGGTTTATTTGGATAAGCCACCAAAACGCCGATCGCGACTTTGATAGTCAGCGATCGCTTGCTTCAAGGTAGCTTCGGTAAAGTCCGGCCACAAAGTATCGGTAAAAACCATTTCCGAATACGCCAGTTGCCACAACAAGAAATTGGAGATCCGCTCTTCGCCGCTGGTGCGAATCAGCAAATCAGGATCAGCCAACTGGCCAAGACCGGCAGTCATCAAATGCGCACTGACGGTATCGGCAGTGATCTCAGCTGGGTCGATGTGCCCAGCTTGCGCCAAAGTGGCAACTTGTTGGAACGCTTGCACGATCTCGTCACGGCCGCCATAATTCAGCGCAAAATTTAAGATCAAACCGGTGTTTTGCGCCGTATCCGCCACTGCATCAGCGGCGGCTTTGCGGGTATGCGCAGGCAAAGCATCAAGCTCGCCCATCACGCGTACTTGCACATTTTCTTTGATCAATTCCGGTACGAAGGTGTTAAAGAAATCGACTGGCAGCTTCATTAAGTAGTTCACTTCACTGTCTGGGCGTTTCCAATTCTCCGTGGAAAAAGCATACAAGGTCAAGACTTTGATGCCAAGATGACTGGCAGCTTTGGTAATGGTTTTAACCACTTCCATGCCTTGTTTATGCCCAGCGATGCGCGGTAAGAAGCGCTTTTTCGCCCAGCGACCATTACCATCCATGATAATGGCGACATGTTGTGGGATCCGTGCGGGATCAAGTTCTGGCAGGTTTGGTTTTGCCAACAGATGGATGCCTCCTTATACGGCGTTAGCCATTCTTACTGATTGTAGCAGAAAAACCCCACCGCTTGTAGCTTCCACCTAAAAATTCATGCCAGATGTCGTTTGTCGGCAAAATAAAAACGGTTCGGACCAAGATCCCAACCGCTAATGTAATGCCATTAATAGGCCCAACGCCACAAAAGCCACGCCTAAACCGATTTGGACAAACCGTAACTTGGATTTGGCAAACTTCCCGCGAGTGCTGGTGCCTAACAAAAACGCGCCAATGGCAAGCGCTGCTAACTCAATGATCGATGCCATGTTGACCCTCTTTTCATAACGGTAATTATCCGCTTTCTCAAAACTTGGGTCAAGCCTTAGCAGCCACTGAAAATTCTGCTGGCGGCGGCATCGTCGGATCAAAATAACTTTGGATGGCTTGCAAGATCCGTTCAGTGGCATGACCATCCCCGTAAGGATTTGGCGCTTGCGCCATGGCTTGATAAGCCTTAGGGTCAGTCAACAAAGTCATCATCGCGGCTTTGACGCGGTTAGGATCAGTGCCAACTAACTTCAACGTGCCTGCTTTCACCCCTTCTGGCCGCTCAGTGGTATCGCGTAACACCAACACCGGCTTGCCTAAAGCCGGTGCTTCTTCTTGCACCCCACCAGAATCAGTCATGATGAAATAACTGCGCGCAGCCAAATTATGAAAATCCACCACATCCAATGGCGCGATCAAATGGATCCGTGGATCATCTCCAAAAATTGCCCGCGCTGCTTGTTGCACCACGGGATTTAAATGCACTGGGTAAACGATCTGCACATTTTCTTGGGCATCCACCACTTGCTTCATGGCTTCAAATACCCGCCGCATCGGCTCGCCTTGATTTTCACGGCGATGCATCGTCACTAAGATCATGCGCTGGTTGACATCAAGTTGGGTCAACACCGCATGATGATAATGCGGGTCAACGGTTTGCTTTAACGCATCAATGGCTGTATTGCCCGTCACAAAAATGTGCGCATCTTGGTGGTGTTCTTGCAACAGGTTCGCTTTGGTTGCCGGCGTCGGCGCAAAATATAGGTCTGCTAGATCATCGGTCATTTGCCGATTCATTTCTTCTGGAAACGGGCTGTATTTTTGCCACGTGCGCAACCCTGCTTCAACATGTCCGATCGGCAATTGATGATAAAAAGCCGACAGCGCCGCCGCTAGCGTCGTGGTGGTATCACCATGCACCAAGACGATATCTGGTCGCACTTGTGCCATGATCGGGGCAAGTTTGGTCAACACCTTGGCCGTCAGCCCATCCAAAGTTTGCTTGGGTTGCATCACATTCAGATCATAGTCTGGCTGGATTCCAAAGATTGCTAACACTTGATCCAGCATTTGCCGATGTTGCGCAGTCACCACGCACGTTGATTCAAACGCTGCGCGTTGTTGCAGGGCCAGCACCACTGGCGCCATTTTAATGGCTTCAGGGCGCGTGCCAAAAACTGTCATCACGTGAATTTTTTTCATGAAGACGCCTCACACATCATATTCCAGTTCCTTGAGTCCGGCATTCATCATGTCGGTGGCGGTTTGCATTTTTTGGGGATCCCATTGCACCACACTGAGCTTTAAGCGCAGATCCACATCGCCTAACGTCTTGGAAGCAACCAACTGCTTTTCGAAAAATTCGCGGATCCGATCTGCGGCGATTTGCGCCCCATCAGCGTCAGAATACAACAACACCGCCCAAGTCGGGTCTTGCGAATTTAAAATATAGGTGATGTCATTATCGCGGGTGGCCGCTTTTAATGTGTCTAACGTCACCGTGATCAATTCATCGATCCGCTCAGCACCAAGCATTTGTTTGAGATCATTGAAATAGCGGATCTTGATGATCACAGTCGCCACCGGTATCTTAAAGCGCGTTCCAGTTTCGACATACACGGCAGCATCTTCCAAATATGCCACCGTGGTGCGCAAATTGGTTTGGCGATCAAACGCCCCGTGTTCCACCATGTTTTCGCGCAGTTGCACATTGTCTGCTTGGATCTGGCGTAAACGTTGCGTTACGCCATTGAAAGTCAGACACAATAACGCTGGCAACAGCAACCAAAAGCCTAACACCACCGGCACCGTATGCCCCGCCAAATGCAAATACACCATATAAAAACTTTGGGCGAAAATAAATACCAGATTGCCGCCAAGCCCAACGATCAAACCAAAGAAATACGTCATTAGCAGTAACAACAAAGTCACGGCCAAATCGATCATGTTGATCAGCACATGGCCAGTCAACATCATGCCCACGGCCATCACTGCGATCAAAAAAACCCCGGCGATCAAATACAAGTCACTGCGAAAATTTTGGCGATCACTCATGCCTTGGCCCTCCTTTGACGAGATTCTTGCGGATAGTTAAAAATACCGCCAAAATGATCAAGGCTACCGCGACAAACGCCCCGATCAAATAGCCGATCAATTGCGCATTCTTGTTGATCACTTGTTTGGCACTAGGATGTGCATGAAGCGCGGCGACTTTCTTGAAGCGGTAACTATAGTGCTGATCGTCAGGATCGACCACGATCGCATCGCCTGAATATTGCGAGATCGCCGCTTGTGTGGCAATTTGCGTCGAACCCAGTTGGGTCGCTTCTGGCGTCGCGCCAGTCACCACCAGCAGTGCTTTTTGGTCATTGGCTGGTGAGCGCAACAATTGCGCAGTGCCAATGGTTTGCCCATAAGCTTTTTCGATGGACAATTTTTCATTACTTAAAAAGCCTGAGCGATCACGGCGATATTTGAAGTAAAGTTGTGGATTCAACTGATCGATGAAGGCATTGGCTTTTGGCGTCCCAAATGCCACGACTGAAGCCGACTGCATTTGAGTTTTGCTAGGCGCCAAATGCGTCACAGCCAAGTGGCCGGTATTGCTTTTGGCGTAATTGCCAAACAAGTTGCCAATATTAGTCAGGGTTTGATAATCTGCCGCAGTCAGCGTTTTGGGCCGGACCAGCAATACGTTGGCATAACTTTCATTGTGAATGAAGGTGCTGGGAAAATTATTGAACAGGAGTTGCTTTTGCGTGGTCGATTGAATATCCGCTTCAGAACTGGCGTCGATCACCGCCCAAGGTGTTTGTGTGTTGTCACTGCTACCCGCCATAGCCAAATCAAAATCCACGCTCACAGTAAACGTATTACCAAGCGCTTGGCCTTTAGGTAAGGTCACCGTCATCGTGTCTGCATCGGCATGTTGTTGGCTGAGTGGTTGACTGCCGATTTTTCGCCCATTGACAGTGACGGTGGCTAAGGCTTGCTTGAAGTCCAGGTTTTTGGCATAACTGAAGCGCAAGCGGATCTTTGAGCCGTTGGCATTGGTACGATCATTAGGCAAACTGACAAAAAACGTGGCACTGTGATGCCCTGCCCCAGTCACAGTGGTATCTGCGCTGGCTAATTGATAGTGGCCTTGATATTGCAACACTGACGTAAATACTTGGGTTTGAGCGTCGATCGGCGCCACGCGGCTGCGGGTCTCTTGCATCAATTCTTGATTGGCCACAAAGCGAGCCGCTTGTTTCAACAAACTGTTAGTTCTGGCAGTGACGATCAAATAATGGGTATGGCCGTTGGTGTAAGTGACCAATTGCGCTTTTTCACTAGCCAAGTGCACCTGATTTCGCAATGCTTGAGGTAAATGCGCATAAGTGGCGACGACCAGCTGGTAATCGGTTTCCCCGTTGGTGGTCAATGGCAACTTGGTATCAGTGGTGGTGATCACCCGCGCGATCCCGCCTAGTGCATACATCGCCGCCGTCAGTTCGCCATCGCTGGCAACTTTGGGCACCACGATGCTGGCGCGATGATTGGCAATGGTATCCATCCCGGTAAAATGCGCATAAAACGACTGCATCGTTTGATCGGCTTCTTTCAAGTCGTATTGAAAGTTCACATTCGCGCCAGCCTCGATCGTCAACCAGTTGGCTGGTGTTTGCGGCAGTGAATTCTGGTTGTTGTTGATCACTTGACCATAGATCGTCAAATGATTGGTACCTTGCAACAGCTTCAGCGGCAAATCGATTTGCTTTGTTTGCAAACCAGTGGCCGCACTAGGCCGAAATGAGTCGAATTTGACCCCGTTAAGTGCCAAAGTCAGATCCGAAGTTTGCCGCGCAGCCAACTGCGAAAGCTGAAAATTCAAACTCAACGTGGCTTTTTTCACGGACCAATAATCTTCTTTGCTGAAATAAAGATCAGTTTGCACCGATTTGCCAGTTAAGGTCGTGGTCGGATTTTGGAAGATCTCAGTATAAGACTGTGTGGCTGCATGCACTGGCGTTGGCGCCAGCAGGATCAGCAAAAAGCAGACCAAACCCAGCCACCAGCAGTTATTGATAGCGTTTAGTTTTATACCATTTGGCTTGTTGATGAAAGACTTGTTCACGGATATACCCCACCATTCCATGTGCAGCTACTGCGAGCCACAACTGACTATAAACGATATACATGCCGATGATCACCAGCACATTACTCAAGCGCATTTCCGATTTTTCCGTGGTGATGGTCAAATAGGTGCTGACGATAAAAATCAAAATGGCAGCCAGCCACAAATTATTCGAAAATCCTTGGAGGCTCGAATGCACCACCCCGGCAACGGATAACACAAACACAGTATCAGACAAGATCAAGCTGGTCAGGAGCAAAAAGTAGATCGACAAAAAGTAGATCAAATCAAAACGAATATGCCTGCCGGCTTTGGTGAAGAGTTTGCCGGCATTTTTCAACACCACATAAATGTTGCCTTTGACCCAACGCGTGCGCTGATGAAACCACACGTCCAAAGTTTGTGGCTCTTGTTCCCAAGTGACGGCTAGTGGCTGAAACCCGATTTGAAACCCACGACGATACACTTGAAACGAGATCTCGGTGTCTTCAGACAACGCTTTGACATCCCAGCCGCCGATTTCTTCCAATAACTGACGACGGATCACATAATTGGTGCCTGGGATCGTGGTTAAATGAAACAGCTGCTGGCGACCAGCTTGGGCCATCCATTGAAACGACAAGGTCTCAACATTGATAAAGCGCGTTAAGATGGTGGCGTCTTTGTTGCGGGTACGGAACTTGCCGATCACCGCGCCACATTTGGGATGGTTCATCAGTTCTGCCACCAAATAACGCAACGCCGGATGTTCTGGGGTGTTATCGGCATCATAAATGGCAATAAGCGACCCTTTGGCTTGCTTCAAACCAATATTTAAAGCGTTGGATTTACCTTTGCCACCATTGGTTTGATCGGTATTGATCACGGTTAAATTGCGATCGGGATGCACTTGTTGCAGGTTTTTCAATAGATCTGCAGAATTGTCGCTGGAATTGTCGTTAATGACAATGATTTCATAGCGATCATGTGGATAATCAAACGTCAATAGCGCCTGGACGGTTTTGACGATCACAATGCCTTCGTTGTGTGCTGGCACCATGATCGACACAAACGGCGGCTGATCAGGCAACACTGGTGCCGGTCGATGGACCCAACGCAAGTAATAAATGTAGCCGGCGATGGTCAACACCACATTCACGATCAAAATCGCCCAAATGGAAAAAATCGCAATAAACAAACAATAATCTAATAGCGACACGTGCTCACCGCCTTTTATACATGCGTAAGTAAACTTGACGCCCAATGATCAACATGACTGCCATCACCGCGATGGTGACGGCAAAAAACGCCCACATGACTTTGCTTTGTCCCGCAAAGAATTTATTCATCCAAGACTGCGGCGTTTTTTCAAGCTTCAGTGCAGACGGCGTGTGATAAGACCCAGTAGCGCGACGGCCGTTGACCAAATACACGCTACTTTGATACGCCAAGTCAAGCATCCCCACTTGATACGTGGTGGTAAGCGTTTTGGGATCGCGCCAAGTTTGATCAAAAGCTTGAACATGCCGCTTGAAATTCTCAAAAGCTGTTTGCGAGTTTGGCATCAAAAACCACACGGCTAATGGCAAGCGTGTGTTGATCTGTGCGGTACTTAGGCGCGCGCCGTAGCGTGACGTCATCAAACTCGTCGCCGATACTGTGGCAAAAGCCAACTTTGGTGAAGTCGCTTGATCATCTTCGTCGGCAAACGTTTCGAATTTGGGGTTAGGCAACAAAACCGTTGTATCTGCGCCTGCCAAGGCTTGCTTGCGATACAGCTGATCATCGCGCCAATAAGTCGGTGAACTGACGCCGACTGGAAACACATGCCGCTGTGCCAACGCGGTCAAGGTATTGGTCATATCTGTTTGCAAAATTTTGGTGCCGACTAGCCCATTGCCTACTGCTGGCGTTTGCAAGAAAATCACGCCACCGGCTGCCATCACATGGCGCAAAGCTTTGGTATAACTGGCAAACGCGGCCAGTTCTGTGTTGCGGGCAACTGACGTGGCAGATACCGCAAACGCGATATTGTGAGCCGCCAAGTAATCACTGACTTGCGTTAATAACTTGAGATTCGAATATGGCGTGACATCTGTCAGCAAAAATAGCGGGGCTTGCAGACTTTTGGCGCCAAATAATCGGGCGATCACCTCTGCGCCGACTAACTCACTTTGACCACTGCCATCAAAATAAGGCAAATAGCCGTGATGCGCGACCATGGTGGCATAAGGATAAGTTTGGGCATTGCCTTGGATCTGCAGCGTCCCGATATTGACCGCAGACGTTGGCGTTTGAGTCAACACCCAAACCGGCGTGGTGTAAGGCAATAACTGCGCGCCAGCGGTATTTGGCCAAGTGGCGATCAGCTGCCGGCGATACAACGGCGTGGCCTTGGCTTGTAGGGCTGCCAGCTCGTCTGGCTGCAAATTGCCGCCAACATGTAGCGTCACGCCGCTAAAGTGTTGCCGATCGCGGGTGAGAGCGGCATTTTGCAAGTGTTGATCATCCCAATTGATCATGGTCACCACGCCTTGATAAGCCTTTAACTCCCCACGTTGATAGCTGGCTAAGCTTTGCGTATGCACCTGCATCCCAGCCGCTAATAAAAGTTGTTGCAACTGGGTGATGCGCGTCGCTTTTTGCTCAGGCACGACTTTGCTGTCATACACCAACAAGACTTTCGCGTCGGCACTGGCAAAAACCGGTTGCGGCGCAAACACCATCCAGCCCACCACAAGCATCAAGGCCAACAGCCAATTCCTTTTACGCATCGAATTGCTCCTTTCGCCAAGCGTGCCACAAGCGCCCATTGAGACTGTCAGCGATCAAAATCGTGAACAACAAATACAAACTGACTGGCACGTTAAACAAATGTTTTGCCAGATCCGCTGCCCCATCGCCAATGATCGATACAATAGGCACAAATACCACGATCGAAAGCAATCCCAACACCAATGCCAAACGCATCGGCCCTTCTTTTTCGCCGGTTTTCCAATCGGCAAACGCGCCGACCATAAACACCATGATCAGCGTCACCGCCAACATCAACCCAAACGCATAACGTTTGGGGTAAAAAGTTTGTCCAAGCTTGGTCACTGTGGTGTTGTGATGCATTTGCTGCTTTGGCTTGACGCCTTGGCTTTTGGTATAGTCGCCAACCATGGTCGGTTGCACGATCATTTGGTTTTTGGCAGCGACATCAAGCATCGCCACGCCTTGGGTGGGATGTTTGAGATAATACATCACGATCCAGCTGGTACTGAGTTTCTTGAGCAAGTGGTTCTTGGTGTAAAAAGCACTTGGCAATACCGCCGCGGTGCCAGGTGGATTGTAAGCGTCACCGCGCATCAAAGCATACTGACCATTGAGGCCAGCTTGTTGGATATTGCCAGTGGGATGCGAATTTTCCAACAAGACGCCGTTGGTGAAAGATTGATACAGGTTGATGTCATTGAAATCTTTTGAGATCAATGCAAACGTGAGCACGCCGCTTGCGGCCACGACACTTATGCCGATCAGCAAATACGGCCAGCGTTTGCGCACCGCAGGATACGCCAGTAAGCCTAAAGTCACCACCATAAACGATAACGCGATCGGGGCATTTTGCTGCTTGTTGGTGATGAAAACCAACACATTGAGGAAATACCCAATCACCCACAACTTGCGATGCTTAGGCATGCGCGCGATAAACAGCCACGCAGCAGTCGCATTAAGCAAGGCAATGTAGCCACCAGGTTCGGCAAAAAACGAATTGAAATACAGCGTAAAGCCGGCATCGGCAAACACCAATACCACCATGATTGCGATCAAATAACTGCGAAAACGCCGTAGCGGCGTCGTCAATGCTGTTGTCAATAACCAAATGGTGCCTAAAAACAGCGTGAAATACACCAACCCCATAAATCGCAGATCAAACACGGTGCGGCTATAAAACAGCCGGTTCAGCCACAAGGCCAGTTGAATAAATAGCGCTTGTGAGCTGTAGACTTGCGTTTGGTTTTCATTGAAGTACTGCATGATGTGGTAATGCGGCGCCACATAATTGAAGTAATCACTGCGATTTGATGCGGCAAAAGGATAAATGCCATTAGGCAAAATCGCGCGCCAAAAGTCCCCATTATCGGCATACCCGTGAATCGGGCTGATAAACAGCATTGGGGCCACCAAAATCACGGTCAACCCCACTGCCAACCAGGCTGGCGATACATGTTTGACCCACCATTGCCAAAATCGCCAGCTTAAATTTTTGCGCTTACTCATGCGCTTGCCTCCTCAGATCTGCGGCTAATAGCACATTTAAATTATTATAGGAGAAGGCTTTGCCCGTTTTGGCATCACCAAATCCGCCTTTAAGCGGCCCTGATTTGAGCTGTTGCGCCCAAATCAATGCCATGGTTTGATCATAATGGCGACGGTCATGGATGGTCGCAAAGATCTGCGCCACTAGCGCCCAGTTGGCCACTGAACGATCAGCATCAACGATCGCACCAGTGGTGGTCATGGCGTTAGGCAAGTCTTGTTTTTGGACGCGCTGGATCAGCCAGGCTTTGGTGGTGGCTTTTAAGTGACCGACACGGGCAAGTTGTAACACAGTTTCTAGCGCTTCAGACGTATTCAAATGCTGGCTTGAATACGCCACGTCATGCCAGTTGTAGCTAGCGGCATAAAGCGGAAAGGCATCACCTAAATACCCGTGTTGGACCACGGCAAGCAACTGACGATAAGCTTTGGTGTTGCCTCCTAAATAACGTAACGTTTGTAGATCAACATAAGCCAAGCTGACTTGGCCGCTGGCTTGATGATGCCGCACATCATAAAAATCACGCAGTTGGCCATTTGGTAAGCATCCTTTGGCCCAATTGGCATAAAGCGTTGCCACGGCTTTTTGGTAACGGGTCGACGCAGTGGCTTGATCATAAGCAATCAATGCGCGCATGATCCGCAAGTCATCAGCAGAGGCATTCACCGCACTGCGTTGGTCGCTTGGCCGCGACAGGCGATAAGCAAAATTTTGGCCGTTGTACAATTTGGCTTTACCTGCCGCATAAAATTGCCGAAATGCCGCATATTGTTTGATTTGCACCAAATGCAACAACCACAAGCCCATAGACTCAGCCAAATAATCTGCTCCAGAGGCGTCGTCAGCCCCGACTTTGGCCCCACCTAAGCTGGTCAACACCCCAGCATGTTGCACAAAATTGTGGTCGACAAAAGCCGCCAGCTGTTGCGACTGGAAATTCTCAGCCGTACTGGTGGTCACAAAATCTTGCGGTGGGGTCGTCGGCACTTTCACTTCAGCGCGCTGACATCCTGTCAACAAAATCACACCAAGCGTTATCATCAGTCTTAAGACACATCGCATCATGTCCTCCCAAACTGTCAAGTCACCAAGCCTTCATCTGCCTTTAGTATAACATAATTGCGCCAAAATGCCTTGTAACCTGTTTGTCATTTAGCTGAAGGTGACGCTACAATTGCCGATATTTCGCTGAAAATGTCGCTGAAATCACAGCAGAAAACACCCTTCCATAAGAAATTTAATAACGTTTTTTAGCTTGATGCCTATTTGCTTTCACCCGCTATCATGTCACGTTGACGCGTTGTGACCACGACAACCTTTCCCAAAACAACAAAAAAGCCCACGCATCGTTTGCGTGAGCCCAAATTGAAAGCCTTAGCCTTCAGTGATTTCTTTTTCTTTGTCGCTGGCGATTTTTTCGATGTTTTTAGCCGCATCATCGATCACCTTTTGAATGTCTTTTTCAAAGCGATGCAAGTCGTCTTCTGTGATCTCGCCGGCTTTTTCTTGCTTTTTAAGCTTGTCTAACGCTTCGCGGCGAACATTGCGCGTGGCGATCTTGGCTTCTTCAGCATATTTGCCGACTTCTTTGGCCAATTCTTGACGGCGTTCGCCAGTCAATTGCGGGATCACCAAACGAATGGCGCTACCGTCATTGGCTGGGTTGATGCCAAGGTCTGACATGTTGATGGCCGCTTCGATTTCTTTTAACGCCGATTTGTCATATGGGGTCACCATCAAAACGCGTGGTTCTGGAATCGTGATGGCAGCCATTTGGTTCAATGGCGTCATCACCCCATAATATTCCACTTCAATGCGGTTCAATAACCCAGCGTTTGCTCGGCCGGCACGAATGCCGCCAAGCTCGCGTTGCAAAGCCTCCGCAGACTTTTGCATGTTGGCTTTAGCAGCTTCAATCACTTCATTAGCCAAAATTATTTCCCTCCTCGAATCGTAGTCCCAATGTTTTCGCCTTCAACGACGCGACGAATGTTGTCAGCTTCGTTCAAGTTGAACACGACCAACGGAATGTCATTGTCCATCGACAACGTGCTTGCGGTCGAATCCATGACGTTCAAGCCTTTGTTGATGATGTCCAAATGCGTCAGGGAATCAAACTTGGTGGCAGTGCTGACTTTGTTAGGATCAGCGTCATACACACCATCGACGCCATTTTTGGCCATTAAGATCACATCCGCGTTGATTTCTGCAGCCCGTAATGCGGCGGTGGTGTCAGTGGAGAAATAAGGATTGCCAGTCCCACCAGCAAAAATCACGACGCGGCCTTTTTCAAGGTGGCGCACGGCTTTGCGGCGGATATAAGGTTCAGCGATCTGGCGCATTTCGATCGAAGTTTGGACCCGTGTTGGGACGCCGATGCTTTCCAAGCTATCTTGTAAAGCCAGCCCGTTCATCACCGTTGCTAACATCCCCATATAATCAGCTTGGGCACGTTCCATCCCCATTTCCGCGCCGGTTTCCCCACGCCAAATGTTGCCGCCGCCGCAGACGATGGCGATTTCAACGCCAAGATCATGCACCGCTTTGATCTCCTTGGCGATATCGGCGATCACTGGTGGCTTGATGCCAAACCCAGCTTTGCCTGCCAGTGCTTCGCCACTCACTTTGAGGACGATTCGTTTATATTTAACCATTGTCACGATTCCCTTCGTATTTACTGATAATAGTTTACCATAATATTCGCTTTGACGCGCAGTTAACGGCTCAACGCAAGCCCAAAGTTTTTTTCACCAATAGATCCACTTCAATGTTGCGATCGATCGGGTGCGCGGCATCATGCGAGTGCACTTTATAAAAGGCCAAGTGGATGGTCCCGGCTTGTGCCAAAATAAACTGCCGATAAGCGATGGCCGCTTTAGACTTGGCTTGCCAATGCCCCAAAGCCCATTCATGCACCCCTAAATAATCGGCATAGATCGCTAAGCTGCTTTTGTGATGGGCTTTGGCCCAAACGATCGCCGCTTTTACCGCGGTGACTTCGCCGATCACTTGATGCGAGTCATCATTGGGGTCTGCTGGCAAGGCTTTGGCCAAATGCGTGGTCGTGATCTGGCCATTCAGGTTTTCGATCATCACCACGCCATAAGCATACTGACGCGTGGTTTTGTTGTACGAGCCATCGGTAAACGCGATGGCTTCATCGGCTTGTAGTTTGGCAATATGGGCATTGATGGTCGCATTATCGCCAACGACTGTGTAACCCAAAGCTGATGGCGCCGCTTTGGTATGCGCGGGCCGGCTGAGGGCTTGACCACCCATGAACGCTTGGGCTTCAGCTGCTGACGTGAAGCTTTTATATTGGGCGCCGGAAAAGCCAGAGACTTGCTTTTTGGCCGCATCCCACGTCCGATAGATCCCAGTTTGTCGTCCAGCGCGAACGGCATAATATTTGCTTGGCATCGTCGTCCTCCAATTTCATTGCCTGAAGGGTCACAACTTCAAAAAAAGACGCCGCAAAATGCGACGCCTAAGTTGAACTGAAATTACTTCATTTGTTCGGCAACTTCTGCAGCAAAGTCGTTGGCTTTCTTTTCGATGCCTTCACCGACTTCAAAACGAACAAAGCCTTTGACTGTTGCGTTTTTGCTCTTGGCAAATTCTGCAACTGTCTTGTCGGAATCCTTAACGAATTCTTGGTCAACTAATGAGATCTCAGACAACCACTTGTTGACGCGGCCTTCAACGATGCGAGGGATGATTTTTTCTGGCTTGCCTTCACCTTTAGTTTCTTCAGTGAAAAGGTCAGTTTGATGTTGCAATTCATCAGCTGGCACTTGGCTACGATCCAAGTATTGTGGGTTGATGGCAGCCACGTGCATCGCGATGTCACGGGCAGCAGCTTCGTCGCCACCTTCAAGGGTAACTAATGCAGCGATTTGGCCACCGTTATGCAAGTAGGCACCAAAGTGGTCGCCATCATTTTTTTCAGCGATCTCAAAGCGACGCAAGGAGATCTTTTCGCCAATGACTGCAGTTAAGGCTTTGGCTGCTTCGTCAATGGTTTGGCCATCAAGGTCTAAGGCCAATGCCGCGTCAAGGTCAGCTGGTTTGTTAGCAGCGATGGTTTTGGCTACGGCAGTCACATAATCCGTGAACTTGTCGTTGGAAGCCACAAAGTCAGTTTCAGCGTTGACTTCAATGATGGCAGCGGTGTTGCCGTCAACAGCGATTTCAGCTAAGCCTTCAGCCGCAATGTTACCAGCTTTTTTAGCGGCTTTTGCCAAACCTTTTTCGCGTAAAACGTCGATGGCTTTGTCCATGTCACCATCAGCGGCAACTAAGGCCTTTTTAGCATCCATCATGCCGACTTGAGTCCGGTCGCGCAGTTCTTTGACTTGTTTTGCGGTAATAGCCATGAATCTTGTCCTCCTAAGGATAATTAAGTTTTAGATTGCGGCAAGCCACGCTGATCGATAAGCACCAGTCAGTGTCGCTTTGTCATCAAAACAAGCACCGCCTGCAAATCTTGCAGTAGCGAGATAACAGACCGTGCTTGTTTTGTCGAGTTCAGTGAACTCTGGAATTTATAGAATTACTTGTTGTCGCCTTCAACAGCTTCAACAATGTCTTCGATGGAGTCAACAGGCGCAGCTGCTGCTTGTTGGTCTTCAGCGTCTTCTTGGTCTTCGCCTTGGTTACCTTCGATAACAGCATCAGCCATTTTCGCGGTGATCAAACGAACGGCACGAATGGCGTCATCGTTAGAAGGAATGATCACGTCGATGTCATCAGGGTCAGTGTTGGTATCAACCATGGCAACGATCGGAATGTTCAACTTTTGGGCTTCGGAAACGGCGATCTTTTCCTTGCGAGGATCAACGATAAAGATCACATCTGGGATGCGAGGCATATCTTCGATACCGCCAAGGAACTTGGTCAGCTTTTCTTCTTGCTTCTTGAGTAAGGAAACTTCCTTCTTAGGCAACTTGTCGAAAGTGCCGTCAGTGGCCATCTTCTTGATGTCTTTAAGACGCTTGATCCGAGTTTGGATGGTGTTCCAGTTGGTCAAGGTCCCACCAAGCCAACGATGGTTAACATAGTATTGACCAGCGCGGGTCGCTTCTTCAGCGATGGCATCTTGGGCTTGCTTCTTAGTGCCGACGAATAAGAATACGCCGCCTTGAGCAGCTTCATCTTTAACGAAGTTGTAAGCATCGTCGATCATCTTAACGGTCTTTTGCAGATCGATGATGTAGATACCGTTACGTTCAGTGAAGATGAATGGCTTCATCTTTGGGTTCCAACGACGGGTTTGGTGACCGAAGTGGACACCCGCTTCAAGCAGTTGCTTCATGCTTAATACAGACATAATAGTCCTCCTAAAGGTTTTGTTCCTCTTGCCGTATCATTTCCGCCTCGACTCATTTTGAGCACCAAGATTTGGATCCGCGGCAATGTGGATTGTGTGTTCTCACACTCAAAATATCATACGCCAAGTACGCGCCCTTGACAAGCCTTACCATGGAATTTTATGCGCAGTCAAAAATGCTTCCTTCGCCGCACGAGATTGATGTTTGAAATGCCACTCTGCCGAAAGCGCCTCATGCTTGGTGGTAAAGCCTTCAAAATACAGCAATCGCACCGGTCGGCGGGATTTGGTGTACTTCGCCCCGCGGCCCGCATTATGGGTGGCCACGCGCGCGTTGACGTCATTGGTGAACCCGCCGTAAAACGTCCCATCAGCACATTCTAATATGTAGAAAAAATATTGCGCCTCAGCCACGATCGGCCTCTTTTCCATATAAAGCCGCCGCCACTTGCGGTGAATATTGCCCATTTTGATCATACACCACGATCGGAGGCAAAATGCGAATACCATCAGGCTTACCGGCTTTGACGGCTTCGATCAACACCATGTTGGCTTCCCGATCGGCTTTAGGGTGGATAAAGCGAATGCGCTTTGGCGCCAGCTTGGCCGCATTTAACGTTTGCAACAACTCTGCCAAGCGATCTGGTCGGTGCACGAAAAAGGCTTTGCCTTGGTATTTCAACAGTTCACTGGCGGTTTTTGCCACGATTGCAAAGGTAGTGGTCAATTCATGCCGCGCCAGCGCCAAATGGTCATTGGGATTGGTCACATGTCCTGGATCCAGCTTGAAATATGGCGGATTGCAAGTCACCACATCCACTGAATCTTTTGGTACCACTTGGGTTGTGTCTTTGAGATCGAGTTGATGGACATCCACATGGGTGAAGTGATTCAACGCCACAGAACGCTTGGCCATATCTGCCAAGCGCGGTTGCAATTCGATCATGGTCACTTGATTATCAGTGCGCGGTGCCACAAATAACCCCACGGCCCCATTGCCTGCTGCCAGATCGACCACGCGAGAATGTTTTTTGATCACTGCAAAGTCAGCCAATAACACGGCATCCAAAGAAAACGCAAAAACTTCCTTTGATTGAATGATCTTGACGCCAGCAGCTTGTAGTTGATCGATCCGCTCATCATCATGCACACTGATCACCTCCTTGAATTTCTCAGTACTGCCAGTATAGCATTGCCGCAGGGAGCATGAAAACCTGACTGCCTTTGTCCAAATCAATTGCACAAGGGCAAACGCTTTGGTAAAATGCTTGCGGTCAAAGCTTATTTTGGGAGGGTCGCAAATGAAGCCAACGAACATTGGGGCGTTTGTGCGCCAAGTGCGCAAAGATCGTCACTTATCACTAGATGACGCCGTGGTGGACGCAGGATGTTCAGCCGCTTCTTTGTCACGCTTTGAACGCGATCAAAGTGACTTGAGCTTAGCCAGCATGCGCCAGATCTTACACAACATTCAACTGACTTATTACGATCTGGAACATTTTCAAGAGCAACGCCAAGACAACTTGGCGCGCTTGGCCTACTTTTTGTTCATCGCCCAAGATCTGGCCAACTTGTCACATTGGACCAGCAATTTTCGCCAAGCGCATCGGCAACACGCTGACAAACCGTCGATCCAATTTGCCCAATTGGTCTTGACCTCAACTTTGCGTCAAAATGCTGACCACACCCCACTGACCACTGATGCTGAACAGCTGATGAGTGATTTCTTGCAGCCGTTTGCGGGTTGGCGTTTGTCAGTGCATACCTTGGCGATCGCCGCTGGGTTGACCAACGCGTCGCATGAGTTATTGGCCACGATCACTGAGCGTTTGGTCGCTTATAGCCAACGCTTCAATGCCCAAAATATTGGCGAGGCCGTCGTCGGTGCCGCAGATCTGGCGCATTTGGCGATCCATTTGCTGGCTCACCGCGAAACGAAACTGCTCAACCAACTGTACCCAGCGCTTTGCCACTACCAAACCTTGCGTCAAGCCCATAAAGATATGGGCACCATCGAAGCTGAAGCCGTACATGCCGCGCCGCTGGTGATGTTTGTTGGCATGGCTGACGCTTGGGTGGTGCACCAAGACCCCAGTGCCGCAAAGCAGATCGCGGGGTTATGCGCGCAACTTGACGCGCTAGAGTGCACTGATCTTGCTGGCTACTTGCGGCGTTGTTGGGCGATGATCCAATCTGGGCGCACCACTTGGCACAATCACGCTTTACGGGCTGAGGATCGCCAGTTGCAAACCGATCAATGGCGCTTTGATGGGGCCACGATCGCGCAGATCCGCCAACTTTATCACTTACAGTTGGCAGATGTGGCCTTGGATTGGACCACCGCCACGCAATCGCGGTTTGAAACTGGCAAAACGCAACTAGGCTTTCGTGCCGTGTTGACGTTAAGTAACACGTTGTTGCTAGACGCGCGGTTATTATACGAGAATTATTTTAGCGACATGCAAGTGCAACTGTTTCAAACTTTCAATCAACAACTTGGCCCAGCCAAAGTCGTCACCCCACAAACTGTCACCAACGCCTTACAAACGGCGTTGGCGCAAGCACCGAAACAGCCAGCTGGCCGTTATTTGATGGTGCAAGGGTCACTGACGGCACGAGCGGCGATGCATTTGGTCAATCAAGGGATGACTTGGGCGCAAGTCGCTGATTTCTTTGATGAGAAAACCACTGCCGAGGCAGTGATGAACGGATTTTGCAGCATCAAACACTTACAAGTTTCTGATCTGGCATTGTTGATCAATTGCTCAAGTTTGCTCAACGCCCAACAACAGATCACCGCTTGGCAGTGGTTGAAAGCCCACGCAGATTTCGACCTGCAACACACGCGCTTAGCCGCGATTTTGGCAGGTGAAGTGATGTATGCTTGCGGCATGCAAGCAGATGTCGACGCGATCAAAACGCTGAACCCAGAATTTGAGCCGTTATGGGTCAACCGGGTATGGCCTTCTTCAACTGTTGCGTCCAGTGGCGCGCATTTGATCGCCAAAGCCTATTTGCATCCCGAAAACGCCACCCAAATTTGGGCCACGATCAATGAAAATGCGCAAACCATGGTGACATTCGCTCAACCCAAACCAGAAACCGAATTTTGGATCGGGAATATGTTCCAATCGGTGGTTCAAGATATTCAACCGGTGTATCAAGCCTGGTTGGCCAAACGCGCCTAAAAAACACGCCAAATCGGCGTGTTTTTTTGATCAATTCATTTTCGTGCGCTTACTGCGGACCCATAACGCGGACCCTAACGCCACGATTACCATACTCAAGCCCCCACCGATCAGCACTTTGGTTTGCGTGCGGTGATTGGCGGCATTGAGGCGTTTGACTGTCGCCACTTGATCTTGGTTAGCGCGAGTCACTTTGATGGTTTTTTTCGCTGGGGGTTGCTTGCGTGTTGCGGGTTGTATCGTCGGTGCCTGCGCCGCGTTGAATTTGAAGCTCAACGTGTGCTGCGCCGCATATACCCCGACCACATTAATGGCGATATCAGAGTTAATGGTTTGCGTCAGATCCTTGGTTTCAAACGCATACTGGTAATCATAACCCTTGGCGTCGTGAGATTTGATGACATTGGCCGGCCCGACACCGTTGATACTTAAAACACTGACTGGCCAAGCGCCAAGAGTGTTGGCTGTATGAATAGTCATGGTAACCAAATACGCATCCCCATTGACCACCACTTGCGCTGGCTGCACATAATATTTTGCGGCCAAAGAGGTTTTGGTGGTGCCATAAGTTAAGGCCTGATACGCCACGCCTTTGGCCAAAACCACTTGCGAGATCCCCAACCCGGCGATCAGCGCGATCAGTAACCCGATTTGGGTAAGTAAATGTTTAATCATGTGCCACCTCCTGATGCTTGCGCCGACGGATCAACATGGCCGCTAGCACCATTAACGCATCGATCAAGACAAACCCTAACAATTCCCAACCGATCGGATATTTTTTCAACTGCGGCAAAGCTTGCGCCAGATTTTGCGCTTGCGCTGTTTGCGCAGTGGCGCTGGTAGCTTTGCTGGCGGTAGCTGAAGGCTTTTTAACGATGGTGGTCGCGGCTAACGCCTGAGCTTTGGGCTGAGTGGCTGATTGCCTAGCAGTGGCGCCAAAGGCCTTTGCTTGGCGCGCAAACGCCAATTGAATCTGGAAACTTTGATCGACGATATTGGCCATCGGCACGCTCATTAAAATCGTGGCTGGCACCAGGTGGTCTAAAGCTTGCGCGTCAGTAACATGAAACGAAAACGTCCAAACATCTTGCCCGCCTTGGACTTGATGCTGTAAATGGGTAATGCCTGCCCCGTTGACACTTTGCGGCGTGAATTGCACCAACCCTGCCGCGACTCGAACGGTCAAAGTGACAGTGTAGCCAGTGGCATCTTTAACAATATGAGCCAAATGCGTGAAATACTGATCCGCAGTTGATTGGGCCTCGCCACTCGCATCTAAAACCGTGTAAGCCACATTTTGTTGCGCTTTGGTGGCGTCGATGGCATGAGCCAATGGCGTTTGCGCAAACGCAGTGGGGCGACGCGTCGCCGCTTGCTGTGGTTTGGTGGCACTGGCATCCACATGGGCTTGTTGTGGCGTCACGCCAAGCAACAAGAATGCCGTTTGCGTCATTTGACTGGCACCTGGCACCGACAATACGAAGGTAACTGGCAACGCATCATGCAATTTGGCGTTAGGTAACGTCATCACCAGATCTGCAGTGGCCCCATGGCGCTTGGTGATCGCCACCAGCTGGCCGCCAACGCACATGCTTTTGATATATTCAGCGCCGCTGGTGTGCAACGTCACGGTACTGTCAGTCGCGTGGCGCACGACTGTTGCCGAAGAAGCGATAAATTGTTGGGCCGCTGACGGCGTGGTGGTGAGGTGCCCATCGCGCGCTTGATACAACTTGGCTGACACTTCACCAGCAGATTTAGCTTGAGGGGCTACCACCACGTGCGGTGTAACGATCGCAGTTGCCGGCTTGGCTGGCGTTTTTGGCTGGGTGGGTTTGGTCTCAGGCGTGGTTGTCAACGGCTGGTACAAGGCTTTTGCAAACACCAGATCCGCTTTTTGTTGCATGTTCATCACAGACATTGCCGCCGTTACCACTGACGTTTGAAACTGCGGGTCGATGTTGAAGGTCAAATCCGCGGTGTTGTTGGTGGCATTGGTGATTTTCGCTTGTTGCGCGCCGATGGCAAAGCTTTTGATCAAGCTGGCATACTTTTGCAAATGTAACGTGACCGTTGCCGGCCGACCGGCGATCAATGCCACGGTTGCCTCTTTGGCAAAAAAGCTGTTGGCGATCGATGGCGTCTTGGTGCCGGCTTTGTTCACTTGAAATTTCACGGTTTGCGTATTTGCTGACGACTGCGGCTGATACAAGGCTTTTGCAAACACCAGATCCGCTTTTTGTTGCATGTTCATCACAGACATCGCCGCTGTCACCACTGGCGTTTTAAACTGCGCGTCAATGTTGAACGTCAAGTCCGCGGTATTGTTGGTGGCGTTGGTGATCGTTGCTGGCTGCGTGCCAACAGCAAAGCTTTTGATCAAGCTGGCATATTTTTGCAAGTGTAACGTCACGGTTTTGGCTTGGCCATCAACACGCGTCACCGTTGCCGTGTGGGCAAAAAAGCTATTGGCCAACGACGGCGTATTGGTGCCTACTTTGTTCACTTGAAAGTTGACAGATTCCGTTGTCGTGCTTGCAGCAACCGACTGTGGTCGACTCAAGCTAAACAACCCCACCATCAGCAATAAAAGTCCAAGATATTTTTTCATTGGTTTCACCCCACTAAGCGTCGATGCTGACTTGATTGTATCGCCATCGGCGCTTCAAATACGTGCAACATTTCGCAAAAAAGCTTGTGGTACTGCGAAATGAAACGCTTCACTTGCCCATTATTGTGGAAGTGGCAACCGGTTTCAACGTTTAAACGAAACTTCAAGAAATTCCACAGACTGGCACAAGCGTCAAAAAAATCCTCGCCACAATTGACGAGGATCCAGAGGCTTAATTTAATTGTAATGGGAACTGCCAAACTTGCCGCTCGACCCCATCACGATCCGCTTGCGTCACAGCGATCGGCGCGGCGGAAAGTTGAGCTTGGCCTAAATAGCGATAAGCCCGGTGTGGCGCTGGGGCAAAAACATGCAACGCCAAGTCTTTGGCTTGGGCCAAGGTTTTGTTAGGGGCTTTGGTCAAACTTTGATCACCAAATCGGCCGACGCCAGAAAACATGAACTGGCCATCAGCATTTTGAGCGTCATCAGCCGCTGCGATCAATACCAAGGCCTGTTTGGCGCGGCGGATCCGGCCAGTGGTTTGACCATTGAAGTGCTGATTGATTTCGGCATTGGAATACGTCGCATCGACTGTTAAGCCAAATGAGCCTTGCGCGCTGGCAACTTTTGGTTTGGCAGCAGACTTGCGGGATTTGGGCTTAGTAGCAGGCTTGCGGACTTTTGGTTTGGTAGCAGGCTTGCGGGCTTTGGATAATTGGGCCATGAATGCCGCTTCGACTTTAGGATTTAACAGCTTCAAGGTGCCTTGCGGGATCGCTTGGGTCAACGCAAAAATCTTTTCCCATTCCGAAAAGTGGACTGTCACCAAGTCACCTTCCGCTTTAATGATTTGACCAACACCATAAAGCCGGTGCAACACCCATTGATTCAACATATAAATTTATCCCCCCGATACCAAATTGTGCGAATATTCGCAGATTTAACCATGCTCATTATACAAGAAAACGCCAAATGACGCACGTTTTTGCTAGGCTTGCGGGTCGATACCTAAAATCAAGCGGATGTCATCATCGCTTAAGCTGGCTTTATTTAGCGCCCCATCCATGACGACATCGACCAAGTCACGCTTTTTTTCTTGTAATTTGGCGATCTGTTCTTCAATGGTGCCTTTGGTGATCAAGCGATACACATCGACTTCATGCGCTTGCCCGATACGATGCGCCCGCGCGATGGCTTGGTCTTCCACCGCTGGGTTCCACCACAGATCCACTAAGATCACCAGATCTGCCCCAGTCAAATTCAACCCAGTACCGCCGGCTTTTAATGAGATCAAGAAAATCGGCAACTCACCGGCATTGAAGCGATCCACCATGCCTAAACGCTTTTGTGGCGGGGTGCTGCCGCGTAGCGTGAAGTAGCCTAACTGCGCGTCATCTAACGCCGCTGCGATTTGATCAAGCATGCCGGTAAACTGAGAAAAGACCAATACATGGCGCCCATTGCCCACGGCTTCTGCCAACAGATCTTTTAGCTGCTCTAATTTACCTGAGCCGCCTTGGTAGTCAGGCAAATATAACGCTGGGGTATCGCATAACTGCCGCAAGCGCGTTAAACCAGCTAAGATCGCCAATTTGTTTTTCACCAAGCTCTTTTGATCTAGCCCGCGGACTTGCACTTGCATCTGTTGCAACTGCGCTAGGTAAACGGCTTTTTGTGCTTTGGTCATTTCATTGGTGAGATTAGATTCCACGCGCGGCGGCAGATCTGGCAACACGCTTTGTTTGTCACGACGCAAAATAAACGGTGCCACGCGCGTTGCAACTGTTTCTGGCGCCAGTTGCTTGAATGCCTTTAAACCTGGTAGCAGTCCAGGCATGACCAAGGCAAAAATCGCCCAAATTTCATCAGTGCGATTTTCGATCGGCGTCCCAGATAATGCAAAAGTGTTGATCGGGTGTAACTTGCGCAAGGCTTGGTTGGTTTTTGACGCCCCATTTTTGACGAATTGGGCTTCATCCAACACCAAATAACCTAACGACGCGTCCAGATATTCGGCAATATCATTGCGCACACTGTTGTAGCTGGTGATCCACACATCAGCGCTGTCACTGATCGCAGCTTTTCGCTCAGTTTTGGTGCCATCAACGACGACAACATGAAGCGCTGGGGTAAACTTTTCAAATTCAGCTTTCCAGTTATACAGCAATGACGCAGGTGCCACCACCAAACTGGTATGGGTGGCATCTTGGTGATTATTCAAAAAGCTGATCATTTGTAAGGTTTTGCCGAGACCCATTTCATCGGCTAAGATCCCACCAAAGCCATGACTATTCAACATTTCTAGCCACTGTACGCCGCGTTGTTGATATGGGCGCATTTGCGCTTGCACTGGGCGTTGACCGACTACCTCAAATTGTTCTAGATGCGCCAGATCATTGGCGATTTGTTCAAACGCCGCATCAAATTGGACATCTTCGCCTAAGGTTGCGCGCACTGCCAGCGCTTGTGAAGCGGGCACTTGCAGCTGGCCGTTGGTAAATTTGGCGTGATCGCGCAACTTGGTCAATGCTTTTGAGACCCGGCGCAATTGCTCATCAATCGGCACCAGCGCCCCATCGCTGCGCTGCAAATAAGGGCGATCGATATCCAGTTGCGCCAACATCGCATCCACTTGACTGGTGGATACCCCATTCATTGAGAAATTGATCGCCAATAACCCATTGGCAGCTTTCACGGCCACTTTTGGCGTCAAGGTTTGGCTATCTTGCCATAACGCGGCTAACTCTGGGTCTAACGTCACATGCCCATTTTCACGCAGATTCGGCAACTCTTGCACAAAAAAGCGATACAACACATCAGGATCGCGAAAATCTTTGTGCCAGCCATGATCATCGACCACAAACCCCAACGCTTCCAAATACGCTTGGGCTTGGCGTTCTTGCGCCAGATTTCGCCGGGCGGCATCGCGTTTGACCACCTCTGAGGCACTTAAGACCTGATCGCCGTAATCAAACCGTAGATCCAGTTGCAAACTTTGCTTGTGTTTGCCCAAGTCAAATTGCGGGGTCATCGTCGGCGCTGCGATCAAGTCTGGCATGTCAATGGCAGCGATGGGTTTCAAATAAGCCACCAATTGGCGCAAACTTTCGCGTTCATCAAAACCAAAAGTCAAACGCAAGTCCCCACGCTCAACAAAAAACTCATCTAAGACCCGTTGGATCAAGTCAAATTGCCCAGTGGTGGCTTGATAAAAGTCGCCGCCGCGGATCATCAACTCGTCGCTGGTCACCACCGCATCAAAATCTTCATGGAAATCAAATTGATAGCCCGTGTCAAGCTTGGTCACAGTGCCATCAAACAGTCTTTGTTTGGCTGCAAACGGGATGACATTCACATGGTCATAAGGCGTTTGATCCGCCAGATTGATAAACACCACATGCGCCATTTGCTTCAAAGGTTGCACCACGCGAGAAAAGTCGCCAGGATTTAAAATTGCCAAGCGCCGATACACCGAAGCGGCACCGCTTAAGCGCACTTGCTCGACTGGTTGGGTATTGCTTAAAATCGCGATCAATTGGCGCTCAGCTTCACCAAAAACTTGTGGTGACAACGTGAACACATGCTTGTGCCCAGCTAAAGCCAAGCGGTCATGGTCATGATAAGCCGCCAAGAATTCTTGCATATCGCGCACGGCAAAAAAGCGCCCGTCACTGGCATTGGCCAGGCGTAATTTGATGAAAAGACGATCTTTTTTAGACCAATCTGCCGCCACATAAGGGTGGATCTCGACGGTGGCTTCAAGCAACAACTGGTCTTTCGTCACTGACGTCAAGCCGTGAAAATATTGATGCTCCGGCAGATCCAACCCCGCGACGAACCGCGCGCCTTGAGAGGCATTGCCATGTTGCGGCAAATCGGTATTGGCAGCCAACGCCGCTTCAATGGTTTGCCCTTGGGCTTTGAAATACAATTCCACAGCAGCCACGTGTTTGCAATACCCATGGGCTGGGAAAAACGGGCAACTACAGCTGTCTTGGCTGGCTCGGATGCCTACGATCACATCATAAGCATGCGTGCCATAAACACGCGCTTCAATCACTTTTAAATCCGGATCAATGGCAATGATCTCCACTTTATGAGCGGCGACGATAGCTTTGCCACGACTCCACATGACACTTGGCATTTTCCGATCCGACATCAACCTGACCTCACTTTTTCAATACCTTCAGTGTAACACAAATCCCCTTGTTGGCTGTGAGCCGACAGGCGTTTGGCTGAGGAGATAGTTAGCCGGCTAACTATCTCGTTGCCGCTGGGCGACTTGCCAAAGTCCAACGCTTTTTAGCGCCCACCAAAAAAGCCAGACCTCAGCCTGACTTTTCGATATTTATTTACTTAATGCCTTGATAGCCGCATTCAGTTGCGGATTGTCATTGGCATACTTTGAAGAAAGCTTGGCTACCAGCGTTTGCAGCGTCGCTGTGTCGGCAGTGCCATTTGCTGGCAACCCATTGGCAGCTTGGAAGGCTTTGACAGCGGCTTGCGTTGACGGACCGTAGTAGCCATTTTCAGTGCCTGGGTCATTGCCTAAGGCTTTTAACAACTCTTGCAAGGACTTCACATCGCCGGATTCATCCCCGACTTTCATGGAAGTCACAGAAAATGCCGTGATATTCATATAGTCTGGGTATTTCACTTTGATGGTCGGCGTCAGGCCTTTTTTGTTGATCCAAGTGCCATTTGGCGTCAGCCATTTGGCGACGGTCAACTTCAATTCAGCACTTGACGACATAGCGGCTACGTTTTGTACGGTGCCTTTGCCATAACTTTGTTCGCCGACTAATGGGGTTTTGTTGTTTTCGTTTAACGCCGCAGACAAGATCTCAGAAGCAGAAGCCGAGTTGCCATCGATCAAAATGGCCATCGGTTCGGTGACTTTGAAGCCTTTATCATATTTCTTGGAGGCTTTGTAAGTTTGCACAGCGCCAGAACGATCTTGGACCTTGACGATCGTTTGCCCATTTTTCAAGCACATGGAAGCGATCTTTAAGGCTTGGGTCAATTCACCACCAGGGTTGCCGCGCAGATCTAAGACAAACGACTTTGCCCCTTGTTTGCGCAACTTCTTGACGGTGGTTTCAAACTGCTTGGCCGTCGGATCTGAGAAGGTGTCCATGGTGATCACGCCAACGGTTTTGTTGGTTTTTGACAGCGCCCCCACCACAGTGTCGGTGGTGATCTTGGCGCGCTTCATGGAAAAAGTCATGGCTTTGCCATCACGTTTGACCGTGACTTTGACCGTGGTGCCAATCTTGCCGCGGATCTTGGCCACAGCGGCGTTGACGTCATCTTGGGCGACATTTTTGCCGTTGACTGCCGTCAGCACATCGCCAGTTTTGATGCCGGCTTTTTTGGCTGGGGTGTTGGCCATCACGCCTTGGATCGTCAATTTGTTGTTACCTTGTTGCACGGTGGCGCCAATGCCACCAAACGATGCGGAAAGCGTTGAATCCAAGCTGGACTTGGAATCATTGGTCAAATACGTGGAGAATTGATCCCCTAAGGAATTGACCATGCCTTTGATCGCGCCATTGGCTAATTTCTTGCTATCAGTGGATTTGTAGTAGCTGTTTTCAATGGTGGCATAAGTACTCAACACTTTATTAAAGCCAGCCGGTAAGTTCGCACTGGATGCGCCAACTGCTGAATCTCTTAACCCATGGGCATAATAGCCGATCAAACCGCCACCGACTAAGGTGACACTCATCCCAACGGCTAACAGCCATGCTGGGACTTGTAAATGTTTTTTTGCCACAATTATCCTCCGATCTGTTCAGACGCTAAATATTCGCGCCAGACATCGTCAAACACGCTCATGCTTTGCAAATAGTTGCCATTAAGTTCCAAGTATTCGCTAAGCGCGTCAAAATCTGTTGCTTGCTTGGGAAAACTGTGGTCCAAAAATGCGTTTTGCGCAAAACCGGCAATTTCGCCGTGATCATTGGGATTGCGCAAGGTCATCAAATATTGATAAAAGGTTTGACGCATGCCCGACTTCCTTTCAACTTACTGCCAGTTCTTGTCAATGAATGCTTGGCGTTGCGCATGTTCTTGCGCATAACGCCGCGGGTTATGTTGATAGAATTCTTGATGTTCTGCTTCGGCGGGATAAAACGTTGAGGCATCCTCGATTTGAGTGACGATCGGTTGGTCAAACCGGCCGCTAGCTTCAAGGGCGGCTTTAGACGCTTCAGCGATTTCACGTTGCTTGGCATTGGCCACATAGATCACTGGGCGGTAGTTATCACCGCGGTCTTGGAATTGGCCCATGGCGTCAGTGGGATCAGTTTGTTGCCAATAGATCTCAACCAGTTGCGCATAACTGATGATCTCAGGATCAAACGTAATGGCAACCGCTTCCGTATGGCCAGTGGTGTGGCTTTTGACTTGTTCATAAGTGGGGTTGGCAACATGGCCGCCGGTGTAGCCGGATACCACATTCAAGATCCCAGGTTGGGTCTCAAAAGGTTGCACCATGCACCAAAAACACCCACCAGCAAAAATTGCAGTTTCTTTCATGATCGCTCATTCCTTTGTTGAACTGTTTGGCAAGTAAACCGAAAAGTCGATATCGTCATTAGGTAAGTCGATTTTCGTGGCTTTGATCTGCATGCCATTTTGCAGTTTGAATTTGCTCAATTTTAACACAACGGTTTCTTGTGAGCTATTAAGTTTGACCCAGCTCGGCAATTTATAGCTGTGGCCAACATAATTTAACACATATGAAATCGGCACCGGTAAGCTGCCGATATTGAGTTTAGTGGCTTTAAGTTCGACGTCGCCGTTAGCGCGCACTAACGGGTCAAACTGCAAGCCAAACTTAATGGTCGCGCCAAAGAACTTGAAGTGCCCGCCTAGTACTGCCGAATCGCCAACGGTCACGGTGTACTTGATTTTGGAATCTTTTAAATAATCGTTTAAATAATAGTCCACAATGTGATTGACTTGCCGTTTGGTCAGTTGCACCGAAAAAGCGGCTTGCCTGTCGTCGGAGTTGGCACTTTGCGTGATCGGATCGTTGTAAGGCGTTAAGATCTTGGTGGTAAACCAGATCCCAGTGCCTAATAACAACCCTAACAAGATCAATGTCGCAAAGCGCCAGCCATTGATGGCTTTTTTTGGTTTGGTTTGTTTTTGTCGCGTCATATCATTGCTCCCATTGACTCTTGGTTTTGGTCATTTCATGCCACAACTGCTTGGTCATTTGCGCATACCCGGCATTGTTGGGATGGAAATGATCTTGCGTGAAGATCAGCGGATTGGCATCGCTGTCGCCAGCAACGGCAGCTTTCAGCGCCTTTTTTGTGCTGGTCGATGCACTGCTCGTATTGCCTTTGGACAAAACTGAATCGATATCGACAAAATAAGCGTGATCGACTTTGCGCAAGGTTTTTTTGGTTCCGGCATTCCAGTTTTGCACGCTGGTGGTCATCGCCGTTAAGTGAGGAAAATAAACATAAAACGGATTGTAGATCCCAAACACATAAATCGGCGCTTGGGGATTGGCTTGACGCATGGTGGTCAACAGCTTCAACAAGCGCTGTTGAAATTGGGCATTGCCTGTGGCCACATCTTTTGTGGTCATATCAAAAAAGTGTTTTTGAAGTACCGCCATTAAGTCGTTACCGCCGACGGTTAAGGTGATCACATCGGCTTGTTTAAGCGCTTTTTGCAACTTTGGTTGGTGATCGAGTCGGTGTTGGACTTGAGGCGCAGTGTTACCCGTCACGCCAAAGTTTTGCGTAGACACGGCGTAATCACCGCTTTGCTCCAGATCACGTTTGATCAACGCCACGTACCCGCCAGCATTGGTGGCATCCCCGACCCCATGAGTCAAGGAATCCCCAACGCCGACGACTTTCAGTGGTTTGACTTGGGTGGTCACCCCAGCCAAATGCGTGGCTTCAACTTTTGGGCCAAACAGTTGCCAGCCGCCAAACGCTAACAGCGACACGACAACCACTACAGCCAGATCTTGCCAGAAATGTTTGATGGTGTTCACCTCTTTGCCCTTGCTTTAAGTCAACTAAAAAATGGCAGGAGTCAGCCTCCTGCCAGCAGTGTTTTAATCGGTGTAGCACATGATGGCAAAAGCCCCGTCACCAGTATGCGTGGCGATCACCGGATCAGTCGGCCGCACCAGCACTGGCAAGTTTGGCAAAACGGCTTTGATCTTGTTGCCGATTTCTTGGGCGTATGCTTCACCACCAGCAAAGCTGATGCCGACTTCTTTAAGATTGTCTAAGCCTTGTAACTTCTCAATGAAGCTGTCAACAAAGCGGTGCAAGGTTTTGACCCCACGGCCTTTTTGCATCACTTTTAATTCACCGTCAGCGACTTGTAAGATGACTTTGATATTTAAGAAACTCCCGATGGCCCCAGCCGTACGCGACAAGCGGCCGCCTTTGACCAAGTTGTCCAGCGTCGACACCCCCATTTGTAAAATGGTGTGCTCGCGGATCTCCGTCATCCGCGCTAATACGGCATCCATATCAGCGCCTTGTTCGATGGCTTTAGCGGCTTCAAGCACTTGAAAGGCTTGCGCACGATCAGTGAAGTCACAATCGACCACGGTGACATCGCCATCAGCCATTTCGGCGGCTTGGCGCGCAGAATTAACAGTGCCAGAGATTGCTTGCAACATGTTGACACATAGCACTTGGCTGCCGTCTGCGGTCAATTCGTTGAAGACATCCAAAAATGTCCCTGGAGCCGGTTGCGATGTTTTTGGTAAGGCTTGGGATGCCGCCATTTTGTCCATAAATTCAGAGCGGGTAATGGTTTCGCCATCGATATAAACGGTGGAGTCGATCATGATGGTCAACGGGACCACGCGGATATCGTATCGCGCCACTTCCTCCGGGGTCAGTTGGATCGAAGAATCAGTAACGAGTTTAATCTTTGCCATGTCGCGGCCACACTTTCTTATAGGTTAATTCACACCGTTTAGTATAACAAACAGCGGCGTGATTGTCAGTAGTTGTCATCTAGTATTGAAAACCAGTTATCATTGCATACCCCATTCTACCATGTTACAATGAACTCGTAAATGACAACTAGTTTTCAATACCAGATATGGAGGCCCCCTATGATAATGACCAAGCAAAATTCCAATTACCGCTTCACCAACGAAACGTTAAGTGCCACGACCCATGCCACCGCGTTAGGCATGTCGATCATCGGCACCATCGCGTTGGCTTTTCGCGCTGGCGATTCACCGCTACGCTTGGCCACATTCATCGGCTTTGGGGTCGCTTTGATTTTGCTTTACTCGGCATCAACGGCTTTTCATAGTTTTTATTTCACCAAAGCGCGCCATGTGCTACAAGTGTTAGATCACTCTGGGGTATTCATCTTAATTGCCGGATCGTACTTGCCTTATTGCTTGGTCACCATCGGCGGTGGCTTAGGGATCGGCTTGCTGGCAGGGATCTGGGCGTTGTGTTTAGCGGGGATCTTGTATAAATGCTTTTTCATTGGCAAGTGGAAATTTCTGGAAACCAGCATTTATGTGATCTTAGGGTGGTTGTGCTTGATCGGGATCCGCCCGCTTTGGGCAGGACTGGGCCCGATCGGCTTTTGGCTGTTGGTTGCAGGCGGCATCGCTTATACCTTAGGGGCAGTGTTGTATTCGCAAAAACAGATCCCTTACATCCATGTGATCTGGCATTTGTTTGTGATGGTAGGTTCTGCATGCATGTACGCGTCGATCTACTTATTCGTTTGATCATAATCTTCGGCTCAGCTTTCAAGCTGAGCTTTTTTTGTTGCGCCAATCAAAAAGTCGCCACCTCAACGGGTCGCGACTGCTTGATCAACGTTTCTCCCAGCGCTCAAACACATGCGTTAACGCTGGATCAGGATTTTCGACGGTGCGCGAAGCCACCAGCTGATAATCTGCCCAAGGCAAATCGACCATGGTCACGTCGCCATCAAACTTCCCTGCTAGGCGCGTCACCAACAACGTGTCTGGCCATGCTTTCAAACTTTCAAACACACCTGCGCCGCCGGTGATCACCAACGCTTGCTCAGGATGTTTGGCATGGAGCACTTGTAACTCTTGAGCCGAATGCACCACGATCGCCCCTGGTGCTTGGCAACTCGGGTCAGTCGACAACACCACATTGGTGCGTCCAGGTAGCGGCTTTTTAGGTAAGGCCAAATAAGTTTTGCGCCCCATCACCGTTAACGTGCCTAAGGTTTGCTGTTTGAAATACTTTAAGTCATCCGGTAAATGCCATGGCAAGGTGCCATTTTTGCCAATAGTCCCTTGCGCGTCTTGCGCCCATAAAAATGCGATCATTTGGCTGCTCCTTATACCGCTACCGGCGCTTTAATGGCCGGATACGGGTCATAATCTAATACTTTGATGTCAGCCATATCAAAATCAAACACATCGTTGATCTGCGGATTGACCCAAAGTTTCGGCGCCGGTTTTGGGGTGCGGCTGAGTTGTTCATGCACTTGATCCACATGATTGGTATAAATATGTGCATCTCCGAAGGTATGAATGAACGTCCCCACCTGCAACCCACAAACTTGGGCGATCAAATGTGTCAACAGCGCATATGACGCAATGTTAAACGGCACGCCTAAAAACATATCAGCAGAGCGTTGATACAACTGCAATGACAACTTCCCATCATTGACGTAAAACTGATACAAGGTGTGGCAAGGTGGCAGCGCCATGTTCGGCACGTCTTCTGGGTTCCAAGCCGACACGATCAAGCGCCGAGAATTGGGATTGGTTTTGATCTGTTCGATCACATGGCCTAGTTGATCAATGGTGTCACCTTGAGACGTTTTCCAAGCGCGCCACTGACTGCCATACACATTGCCTAAATCGCCAAACTTAGCGGCAAAGTCATCAGAATCAAGGATCTGTTGATCAAATTTGGTCATTTGTTCATGACAAACTTTTGCAAATTCAGGATCTGAAAGCCGACGTTGGCCAAAGTTGGTCATGTCCGGGCCAGTATATTCAGCAGACTTCACATACCGTTCAAAGGCCCATTCATCCCAAATATGGTTGCGATGCTTCAGCAGATATTGAATGTTGGTGTCCCCATGTAAAAACCATAAAAGTTCGCTTTTGATCAAGCCAAAAGGCACTTTTTTGGTGGTCAACAAAGGAAACCCCAGACTCAAATCAAAGCGCAACTGAGCGCCAAAATGACTATAAGTCCCAGTTCCGGTGCGATCACCTTTAAAATCGCCTTCAGCTAAGATCTGACGGCAAAGATCTAAATATGGTTGTTCGATACTCGCCATGATATCCTCCTAGTTGACGTATTCATCTAATGCGGCAAAACGGTCAAACATGTCATCTAATTTCGTATTGGCATCATCGATCTGTTGCTGCAACTCGCCAAGTTTTTGATAATCTTTGCCATCAGCTGCAGCCATTTGCGCTTGCCAAGTTGAGATCTGCGCATCTAACGCATCCATTTGCTGCTGCAGTTGGTCATGTTCGATGCTTTCGGCATAAGTCAATTTGGTTTTGACTTTCGGCTTGTCAGCGACGACTGGTGCCGCTTTGGGTTTGGTCGGTGCGGCTTGGGTGGCAGCGGATTGTGTTTGTTTGCTTAAATAATCAGAAAACAGCCCCACAGCACGTTCAATTTTGGCATTGCCGTCAAAAATCAGCAAGTGATCAGCCACTTTGTCCAAGAAGTAACGATCATGGCTGACGGTGATCACCGTGCCAGGAAATTGGGCCAAATAATCTTCCAACACCGTCAACGTCGCCACATCTAAATCGTTCGTCGGTTCGTCTAACAATAACACGTTCGGCTGTTCCATTAAAATCGCCAACAAATACAAGCGCCGCTTTTCCCCGCCAGAAAGCCGCCCGATCAATTCACCGTGCATGCTGCGAGGAAACAAGAATTGTTCCAACAATTGGGTGACGGTGATGCGCTCGCCAGAATCCGTCACCAAGCCTTCAGCGATCGATTGCAAGTACGCGATCACCCGCTTGTCATTGGGCAGATCTTGCGACAACTGGGTGTAATAGCCTAGCTTAACGGTATCGCCAATTTCAACCACGCCAGAATCAAGGTGGCGCAGGCCTGAAATCACATTCAACAGCGTCGATTTGCCGGCCCCATTTTGCCCAGTGATGCCGATGCGTTGGCCTGGTTGCACCAGCCAATCAAAATCTTGCAAAATATGGTGATCGCCGATGGTCAAGTTGGCATCTTTAAACACGATCACCTTTTTGCCCAAACGCGTCGATGCCACTTTCATTTCCACTTGGCCTTGCGCGGCTGGTCGCTCGTTCATATCTTGTTTGATCTCATTGAAGCGATTGATCCGCGCTTGTTGCTTGGTCGAACGCGCTTGGGCGCCGGCATGCATCCAGTCTAGTTCTTGTTGGTAAAGCTGCTGCTGTTTATGAGCCGCCACCGTGTCTTGTTCAACGCGAGTAGCCTTTTTTTCAACATAGGATTCATAGTTGCCCGCATATTGATACAACTGGCCGTGATCCAGCTCCCAAATGGCATTGGCCACCCGGTCTAAGAAGTAGCGATCATGGGTGACCACCAGCAAAGCCCCTTTATACGTGCTCAAGCGCTTTTCCAGCCAGGCAATGGAATCAAAATCCAAGTGGTTCGTTGGCTCGTCTAAGATCAACAGATCCGGCGATTCGATCAACACCTGCGCCAAGCCGACCCGTTTTTGTTGGCCGCCAGATAAGCTGCCAATGGTTTGGTCAAGATCTGGCAAATGCAACTGCGTCAAAATGGTTTTGATGTCAGTGTCAACCGACCATGCGTCAGTTTGGGTCATCGCGGCGTCTGCTTTTTCATAGCGGGCTTGCGCTTGGGCGTCCATCGGGTCGTTGGTGTAGGCCGCCAAGGCGGTTTGGTATTGCCGCAAAGCCGCAAACACCGGGCCTTGGCCGCCATAAACTGCGTCCATAATTTTTTTAGTGGGATCTAAGTCAGGTTTTTGCGCCAAATACGCGATCCGATAAGTCTTGCTAGTTTCCACTTCGCCATCGTCAAACGGATCGGTCTGGGCTAAACCATTCAATAATGTGGTTTTGCCAGTGCCGTTGACCCCGATCAAGCCGATGCGGTCGCCTTCGTTGATCAAAAAATCGATCGATTTGAATAATTGTTTGTCGCCATATGCCTTACTGACGCCAGTTGCGCTTAATGTTTGCATGGATATGCTCCTCGTTGGTCTATGGCTTAGTTTAACAAATATTGCCCAAGCATACAAAACTCGCTTCAATTGCCAAGCACCTGACCCATCAAAAAAAGCCGCCGAGGCGACTTTTTTTGACTATTGAGCCAATGCCACTTTGAGCAGCGTGTCTTGATCATTGGCTAACTTGCCTGTGACCACTGCCACAACCAGCTGATGCAAGATCCGCCCGAGTTTGGGACCAGGTTTCAAGCCATTTTTGATCAACAAACCCCCATTGACCGCCAACTCTTGGCTAGATTTGATCGGCAACTGCGCATAAGCCTTCAAAATCGCTTGGGCATCAAAGCCTGGCTGCAAATACGCTTGCGTGTACGCCGCGGCTTCCACACCGTCTGCGCCAGCTTCAAATAATGGCCAAGGCGCTTTTTTAGCGATTTGTGGCAATAAAGCCACAGCGCGTTGCACCGTACTGCTTAAGGCGTTGGCTTGCTTCCAAGCTTTCATCACCTTCACTGGCGGCAACGCCAAGCCAGCAGCGATCAGCGTCCACACCACTGCGTCTGACGTGATTGGCGCTGGGTCCGTTGCGACAAGCGCTTGAAGCTGGGCTTGATGTCCGGCAAAAAGTGGTGCATGTTCACTTAAGCCAGTGGCCACAAAATCTGTCAAGCCAGCAGCGCGTGCTTGACCGCGCATCATTTTGACAAATTCAGTGGCAATGCGCTCGACGGAAATTTTTTCCAGCAAAGCTGCATTTGCTTCGATTGCCTGGCGGGTATCGGCTTCAATGCAAAAGTCTAACTGGCTTTCAAAGCGCACTGCGCGCATCATACGCAACGCATCTTCGTGAAAGCGCGCATGCGCGTCGCCTACCGCTTTTAACACTTGTGCTTGTAGATCGTTGATGCCACCAAATAGATCCACGACGGTGCCGTCATGGCGTGCCGCCAGCGCATTGACCGTGAAGTCGCGGCGCTTCAAGTCTTCGGCCAATGACCGCACGAAAGTCACATGATCTGGCCGGCGAAAATCTTGATACGTGGATTCTGTGCGAAACGTCGTCACTTCATAGCTGACCCCATGTTGCAACACCATCACGGTGCCATGTTGGATGCCAGTATCCACGGTTTTGTGAAAAATTTGTTTGATCTCTTCTGGATATGCGGAACTGGCAATGTCCACATCATGGATCGGCAAGCCTAACAAAGCATCGCGAACACTGCCGCCAACAAAGTAAGCCTCATAACCAGCTCGCTCAATCGTTTGTAAAATCGGGATCGCGGCTTGAAAATCTGGATGCGTTAAATCAATTTGCATAAAAACACCTCGCTTCAACTATACCAGAAATCAGTTTTCCGCGTTTAATTCATCCAGCCGCGCTTGCATTTGATCATCATCAGGTACCAAGGCCACATAACGCGTCAACGCCGCTTTGAGTTCGGCGATCGCCGCAGTGGATTGGAAAAAGTCGATGATATCGCGCAAAAAGTCTGCCGAATCTTGAAACGACCCAAAGGCCAACAAGTAGTTTTCCCGCGCATGGTCGACATCATCCAAGCGGTCATACGACTTGGCTAAGTTCCAATAGATCTGCGGATCCACATCTCCAGATTTGTCGATTGCTTCCAAAAACGCCACATTGTCTTCGTCTTCGTGCTTGGCTAACAACAAGTTGCTCCAAGCCAGCATCACCGCTTGATTTTCCGGATCAATGGCGCGGGCTTTTTGCAAATAAGTGGTGGCTAAGTCGTTATCTTCTTTTTTTAACGCTAGATCTGCGCCAACGGCAAACAAGTCGGCATTGGTGTCATCCACTTGGATCCCGGCTTGCACCGTCGACAACGCTTCGGCTGGTTGATGATCGGCCATTTGCGCTTGTGCCAGTGGCAAGTAGGCATTGGCAAAGCTAGCGTCTTCTTCAAGCACGGCTTTAAGCGTGTCGATGGCGCGCGGATAGTCTTTGAGTTGCAAATACAACCCGCCGAGCGTAAAGCGGCTGTTGAAATCCAGCGTGTCGCCGAGTTCTTCAAACACCGCCACCGCATCTTCATATTGCCCGAGATTGGCCAGCACCGCCCCGTAGCGCGCTTTGACTGAGACATTGGCAATGTTGTCCACGCCTGCTGCGATCAAGTCAGAATAAGCCAAGGCGGCTTGAGAATCCTTGCCCCAGTCAAAATACAATTCGCCTAACGCAAAAGTGACCACTGGTTCATCTGGCGCCAAGCGCTGGGCGGTCAACAGTTTTTGTTCACTCACTTCATAGAGGCCTTGGGTTTGATACACGTCAGCTTGCGTCATTAGCCCCGCCACATAACTATCTGAATCTGGTTTGATCTGCGCCAAATAATTCAAGGCTTTATCCGCATCGCCATTGGATACGGCGATATCAGCAAGATCTGCGCGCAATTCGTCCATTTCTGGATACTTGCCTAACAATTCTTCATCGATGCGTTGGGCTTGGCCGATAAACCCTAATGCATATAATTCCCCAGCCAGATTGTACAAGGTTTCGTCATCATCTTGTTGCAACGCTTGGGTGAATAGCTCCCGCGCGCTGGCTTGGTCGCCTTTTTCTAAGGCTGCTAACATTTGTTCTGAAAAGCTCATGGTTTGCCTCCATCCATTCGCGAAAAAACGGCCGAATCCCATTGGGACTCAGCCGTTATGTGTATCATTGTCTCAGGAGACTACTTAACAGCGTCCTTGAGAGCCTTACCAGGCTTGAATGCTGGTACCTTAGATGCAGGGATCTCGATCTCTGCACCAGTTTGAGGGTTGCGGCCCTTACGAGCGGCGCGTTCGCGCACCTCGAAGTTACCGAAACCGATCAGTTGAACCTTAGCACCTGCGGCCAAGTTATCTTGGATCGAACTGAAGACAGCGTCTACAGCAGCAGTTGCGTCTTTCTTGGTTAAACCAGTCTTTTCCACAACGCTTTCGATCAATTCAGCTTTGTTTGCCATGAGCAATTTCACCTCCATATAGATTTAAGTGTTGCCACCTAAAGTCCCAACTGTGAGTATCTTCACAGCATGAGGAAACAATGACCAATACGTATCACTATTTCATGCTTAAAGATAGCACACCAACGCCGGTGTAGCAAGGGTTTTCGCGTTTTTAAGGCGAAAGTTCACGCAGAATCACAGATTTTGGATGAAAACGGCCTAAACCTTGTGCAAGCGCCGACAAGCTTGATTACTTGCGGCTTCTGGCGATCACATGGATCGGTGTGCCATCGAAATCAAAAGTCTGGCGCAATTGGTTGATCAAAAAGCGCTGATACGAAAAGTGGAGCAAGTCCGGATCGTTGACAAAAGCCACGAATGTCGGCGGTTGGACCGCCACTTGGGTCAGATAATAGATCCGCAAACGCTTGCCGTTGATGGTTGGCGTTGGCGTCACCGCCATGGCATCCATTAAGACATCGTTCAACACCGAACTTTGGATCCGACGATTTTGGTTTTCAGAAACCATCGTGATCAAATCAGGCAGGTTTTTCAACCGTTGATGGGTCTTTGCAGACACAAACACGATCGGAGCGTAGTCCAAGTATTGGAATTCCGAGCGAATATGCTGTTCGAATTCTTGGATGGTATGGTTATCCTTGTTGTGCAAGGTATCCCATTTATTGACCACAATGATGATCCCACGCCCTGCTTCATGCGCATAACCGGCCACTTTTTTATCTTGTTCGCGAATGCCGGTTTCAGCATCCAACACGACCAACACCACATCTGAGCGATCGATCGCGCGCAAAGCCCGCATCACCGCATATTTTTCGGTGCTTTCGTAAACTTTACCACGTTTGCGGATCCCCGCAGTATCGATCATGGTGAACTCTTGATCGCCGGCGACGAACTTCGTATCAATGGCGTCGCGCGTCGTGCCTTCAATATCTGACACAATGACCCGTTCTTCGCCTAAAATGGCATTGACCAAACTGGACTTGCCGACATTCGGACGCCCGATAAAGGAGAACTTGATCGAATCATCTTCAGGCGCTTGCCCTTCTTTTGGAAAAGCTGCCAGCACCGCATCTAAAGCGTCGCCTAAGCCGATCCCATGAGTCCCAGACAAAGGATAAGGTTCACCAAAGCCCAAAGAATAGAAATCATAGATCTCACTGCGACGTTCTGGGTTATCGACTTTATTGACGGCAAGCACCACTGGCTTGTCAGCGCGATATAAGATCTGCGCGACTTTTTCATCCGCGTCAGTGACCCCGGCTTCTACAGAAGTCAAAAATAAGATCACATCTGCTTCTTCAATGGCGATTTCCGCTTGTTGGGTGATTTGAGACAAAAACGGTTCATCCCCCATATCGATCCCACCAGTATCGATCAAGGCAAATTCTTTGCCAAGCCATTCCGCTTTGCCGTAGATCCGATCACGGGTGACCCCAGGGGTATCTTCGACAATGGAGATCCGTTCACCGATGATGCGGTTGAAAATGGTCGATTTGCCCACGTTTGGACGGCCAACAATGGCCAGAGTTGGTAATACCATTTTGTCACTTCCTTTACTTGTTTCCGAGGCACTTCAGGTAATGCGCCTCTCGAGTTGGTGCCAACATTTTAACACGACATGCCGGATCGGCACGCGCTTTGAATCCAGCAAAAAGCGGGACAAAATCACTTTTGTCCCGCTTGCTTATTTGCATTGATGAAAATTACTTTTCGTCTTTGCCAAAGTCCTTCAATGCATCACCGAGCATGTCGCCCAAAGAGAAGCCGGAATCATCTTGTTGATATTCGGCTGGGATCGACGTGCGGTCTTGACGGTTGTTGCGACGAGGACGATCGTTGCGGCTGTTATCACGGTTGTTGTTGCGAGGACGGCTTTGACGAGGTTCTTCTTCAGACGCACCTTCAGGCGCTTCTTCGAGGGCTTTGATAGATAAAGCCAAACGATGTGCGGCTGGGTCAACAGATAAGACCTTGACCTTGATTTGTTGGCCTTCCTTCAAGACATCTTGAGGAGTCGCAATGTGTTCGTGAGAGATTTGGGAAATATGAACCAAACCTTCAACCCCAGGGAATACTTCAACAAAGGCACCAAAGCTAGTCAAGCGACGAACCGTACCATCAAGGACAGCGCCGGCTGGGGCTTCAGTTTCAACATTGTCCCAAGGTTGAGGCAAAGTTGCTTTGATGGACAAGGAGATTCGATCGCGGTCAACGTCAATGGCGAGGACTTTAACTTTCACTTCTTGGCCGACTTTAAGCACGTCAGATGGCTTGTCAACATGGTCAAAAGCAATTTCTGAGACATGGACCAAACCGTCAACGCCACCAAGGTCAACAAAGGCACCGAAGTTCGTTAAGCGAGCGACCTTACCTTCAACGACATCACCAGGTTGTAACTTGGCAAAGATCTCCTTGCGTGCTTCAGCTTTAGAAGCTTCCACGATCGCCCGGTGAGAAAGGATCAAACGGTTATCAGATGGTTCGATTTCGATGATCTTGAATTCAAGTTCTTGGTTCTTATATTGGTTAAGATCTTCAACAAAGTGATCTTCAACCATCGATGCAGGCACGAAGCCACGCACGCCAGCATTAACGACTAAGCCGCCTTTAACAACGGAAGTCACTGGTGCGGTGATGGTTTCACCAGCATCAAATTTAGCTTGGATCTCTTTCCAAACTTTTTGCGCTTCTAAGCGGCGCTTGGAAAGCAGGTATTGGCCGTTTTCCTTATCTTTACCAATCGTGGAGATGACCACTAGGTCGATCTCATCGCCGACTTTAGCAACCGAACGAATATCATCGATTGGCTGAGTTGATAATTCTTTCAGAGGAACGACACCTTCTACACCGGTGCCTTCGATACCGACAATCAGTTGCTTGTCCTCTACGGCTAATACTTCACCCTTCACGGTGTCACCGATATGAACGGTTTCGACGCTGTTCAAAGCATCCGCCATTGTTTGGGCGTTTTCGTTTACGTTGTTTTCACTCATGCCAAAAAAATCCTCCTATACGACTGTCATACATGGTCTATTGTACCTAACTCTCGTGAAAAATGCCAACTTTTTCGTTGAAAATCACGCAGAATGTTTGGATACCAAGGCAATGATCTCAGCGACTTCTTCATCGATGGTCATTTGAGTGCTGTCGATCTCCACTGCATCAGCGGCTTTGCGCAATGGCGACACTGCGCGAGTGGAATCTTTGCGGTCGCGCTCAGCGATTTCTGCTTCCAGTTGGGCAATCGGCGTCATGATGCCTTTTTCAACATTTTCTTTGTGCCGACGAATGGCGCGTGCTTCCACAGAAGCGACCATGAAGACTTTCACTTCGGCATTTGGCAAGACAGTGGTGCCGATATCGCGTCCGTCCATGACGATATCATTTTGGGCGGCAATGTCACGTTGGCGTTGCACCAACTCGGCGCGCACTTTCGGTAATGCCGACACTTGCGACACATTGTTGGTGGTTTCGGGTTGGCGGATCGCCAACGTCACATCGGTGCCATTCATCAACACTTTTTGACCATCGGCACTCGGCACAAAGCGAATGTCCAATTGCTTCAGTTGGGCCATGATCGCTTCTTCGTCGCTGAGATCGATCCCCAAGCGCAACGCCATCACCGTTACGGTGCGATACATGGCGCCAGTGTCACAATAAATAAAACCAAGTTTGTTGGCCACAAGTTTGGCGATGGTACTTTTTCCAGACCCTGCTGGCCCGTCGATTGCAATTTGCATATTGTTGATACCCCTTCGATGTTTTTGATCCATTGCGCCAAAAAAATTGAGCCGTCGCCGACTCAACTGTGGTTACTGGTTGACTTTCAAAGTTTGGCCAGCCGAAATATTGGCGCCACTGGATAAGCCGTTTAATTGCAGTAACTGACTTAACGTCATGCCATGGTTGACCGCAATGCGATATAAGTTGTCGCCGGCTTTGACGGTGTAAGTGCCAGTGGCCGCTGCGCTGCTTGAACTTGATGCCACACTAGCACTTGAGCTGGCCACACTTGAACTAGAAGCAGGCGCACTGGAGGCCACGCTAGACGAACTGGATGGCTTGCTAGACGTCGAGCTGCTGGATTTTTTGGCACTTTCAGATTTTTTGCTCGACGAATGGGCTTTGGCTTTTTTCGTCGTTGACGTCACTGTGATCTTATCATTGGTGTAATTGCTACCATTGGCGGAATTGTTCCGCAACGCCTGCCAAGTCACTGGAATGATGATCAATAATGCCAACGCCACCCATACCACGATCGCCAAAATGGAGCCGCCACGCTTTTTCTTGCGTGTCGCAACGCGTGACAAGTTACCTTCATCGTCACGGTCATCTTCAAATTGTTTATTCCATGGTTTGGTTTGGTCGGAAGCGTCTTGTTGGACAGGTTCCTCTTTATTGGTGGTTTTCTTGCGCAAACCGATCCCCCCTCACATACTTCAATTATTGTATCATAGATGCTTGCCAAAAGGGTTTAGACTTCGTTAAATAACCGGGCAAAATCTGCTTGCCACGAGCGGTTTTCGATCGGATGCAAAGCGCTTGCAGCCAAGGCCTCGATTTGGGGTGTGGCCAACACCCCACAGCATTGGTCGTGATGGGCGCTAGCTGGTGTATCAAAATATTGCAACCACAGCGCACGCTTACAGCCGCTACTGGTCAAATAAGTCGCCACTGCTTGGGCACTGGTGAGTTTTTCATCAGCGCGTTGGGCCAACAGCTGTTGCACCTGGGCTTGTGAAAACCCAGATTGCACATACGCTTGCAATAACGCGACTTGCGGGTCATCAAAATCCACATAGGCGTCTGGATGGGCATAGATCGTTTGGATCAATTCCCGATCAGGTAAACTTTGCGCAAATTGGGCTTGCCGGCTCAAGTCCCCTGGCGCCAACAACACCACACTAGCCGAATTTTGGCCATCGCGGCCAGCACGACCAATACCTTGCGAGTAAGCTTCCAGCGACTCTGGGGCATAGGTGTACATCACCAGTCGGACATCAGCTTTATCGATCCCCATGCCAAATGCACTGGTGGCACAGATCACTTGCAGCTCACCTGCCATGAACCGCCGCTGGATCAATTCGCGGCTTTGCGTCGCCAACCCGGCGTGATAAAAATCTGCCAAAATGCCTTGGGCTTGCAAGGCTTTGGCCCAACGCTCGGCTTCGCGCTTGGCGTCAAAATACACGATTGTGGCAGCATTGACTTGTTGGATCAGTTGCATGCCGACTTGTTGTTTTTCAGCTGGGTTGGCCACTGGGTTCACCCCTAAGAAAATATTGGGACGATCAATGCTCGTGATCACCAACTTCGGATCGCTTAACTGCAGTTGCGAGACGATCGCTTGTTGCACGCGTTTAGGCGCCGTGGCAGTCAACGCCAAAGTGCTGCGCGGATGCAAGCGCTGGATCGCTTCGCCTAAGCGCAAATAAGCTGGGCGAAAATCCGGCCCCCATTGGGCGATACAATGCGCTTCATCGACCACAAAACAACTGATCGCAAGTCGGGCCAGTTCGGTTAAGACGTCAGGGCGCATCAAGGTTTCTGGTGCCACAAATAAGAACTTCGCTTGGTCCAAATGCGCCAACAACCACTGAAAATCCGGCGGCGTCAAACGGCTAGATAACGTCACCACATGTTTTTGCCCAGCGTTTTGCAGCCGCGCCACTTGGTCATCCATTAACGCCAATAACGGCTCAACCACCACGCACAACCCGTCAAGTTCTAAAGCTGGTAGCTGATAACATAGCGTTTTACCACTGCCAGTTGGCAAGATCCCCACAGCATCGCGACCGTCGATCACGGCTTGCACCAAGGCTTTTTGTCCAAGGCGAAAGTGTGAGAAACCAAAATGTTGTTTCAGTAAAGCCTCAAGCTTGTCCATGTGGCCACCTACCTTGTAAACTCAAGATCTGAAATAAGCGGATCTGGAAAAAATCACTGTCAGCAACTGTTTCAAGTAAGGGCTGATACCCAAGCGTCGCATCAGCGCTGGCTAGTGCTTTTCGCATCGCTGGCGGATAAAGTTGCGCCAGCGGCACCTCGGCGCCAAAAATCGCCGCCGTCAACAAATGTTCGTTAATGGTCGACGGCTTTAAATGCAAACGCTCGCTGACTTGCTGGCGGCTGGCGCCTTGTTGGATCATTTGTAACGCCAAATATTGGGTTTTGGTGCCTAAAGGCTTGCGACCGCCCCATAGTGCTTGCCAGCTAGGCGCATCACTTGCTTCAATGGCAGCGATCAATTGCGACAGCACTTGCACTTGGCGCATTTCATCAAGATCCCCGGCGCCAACAAAGTCATGTCCGATCACTTCACTCAGCAGGGCTTTGGCGACACCGTCGTCAAGGCTGGCCAATAAAGTTTTCAATTCGGCGATCGTGGTGGTCACCTCAATGCCTTGCCACCAGCGCCGCAAACTTTGCTGGATCGCCCAATCTTGCGTGACTGGCCGATAACGGGCATTGTGAAAGCTGGCTTCAGACAACATTTGCACCGCCAAGTGAAACCGCGGGCCAAACGCGTGGACCCCCATCCAAGGCTGATAAGCCGTTGGTAGGCTAACGCGTTGTTGGGCACTTTTTTGGGCGGCAGGATCGATCAAGATCAACCCAGTGTCGGTTTGTTCAAGGGCGTGGGTGGCTTGTAAGCGCCCGATCGCTGCTTGAAAATCCGCCCGCGGCAGCGTAGGGTACAATTGAAGCCATGGCAATTGGTGATGTTCAAGTGCGGCAAATAACACGGACACGGTTTTTTTGCCGGTCAACAACAAATACAATGCCAGCTCACGCCGCGGTTTGGCATCAAAGAATTGTAATAGGAAGTCATCTAACACACACTCACCACCTTGGAGGAAGTTATGCATCCATTATACGCGCATGTGGACCCAGACGCATGCATTGCCTGTGGTCTTTGCCAAATGCTCGCCCCAGAATTGTTCGATTATGATGAAAATGGCATCGCTAGTTTTGTCCCTGATCAAAACACCGGAAGCCACCCATTGACCCCAGCCCAAGCGATTTTATTCAAAAAAGCCTTCACGCGTTGTCCCACTGGCGCGATCCAACGCTCAGATCATCCTTTTGAACCCAAAGAAAAACCACGCCGTTAAGCGTGGTTGATTGGTGACTTATTAGTGCATTTGTTGCATGCGCTGGGCTTGGATGGCTTGTTGCTTATCTAACCAAGGCATCAAAGCTTTGGCTAAAGCAAAGAACACGACAGAAACCACCACGCCTTTGATCAAGTTGAAAGGTACCACGCCGATCAACACGTACTTGGTGGTGGACATCCCTAATTGGAAATTCATCACCGCTAAGTACATCGGCATGATCGCCACCAAGTTCAAAATACTCATGATCACCGTCAACGAAATCGTCCCACCAGCTAAGCCGGCCATTTGGCGACCCAGCGAGTTCTTGGATTTCATCAACATCACCACAGGATACATGAAGCCGACACTGGCAATAAAGCTGGCCAAGTCCCCAACTAAGTTGACGATCCCAGCCCCAGTCATCAAAAAGTGTAACAACGAACGGACAAACGCGACTGCCACGCCACCAACTGGGCCATATAACAACCCACCTAAAAGTACTGTGAGATCAGATAAGTCGAGTTTCAAAAAGGGAAACATCGGCAAAATCGAAAACTCAAGAAACATTTGCAAAATAAATCCGACTGCAGACAACAACGCAATGCCAACTAGGCGATGCACCTTAGAACCAGACATAGAACATTCCTCCATGTTGGTCGCTTCAGAAGAGCCTAAAAAGGCCTGTTTACCCAAGGGCAAACAGGCCTTATTTGAATGTAAGATTCAAGATAAGCCCCATCTTCTTTTATCTAGACTTTAACTATCGGTCAAGGAATCACACCTTAGTCGACCGCACACAAGGTACGGGTCGCGGACTTTTACCGCCGGTCGGGAATTACACCCTGCCCCTGAAGACGAACCAGTTTATTTAATTACAACTGCAGTGTAACAGCTTACAGGATTACTTGTCAACAGTAAGTTACAAAAATCACCATGGTCTTAACGGACCTCTTCACCTTTGGCCAGTTTGCGCAAGGCATCGACTTCGCGAGGCTTCAATGGGCGATAATCCCCTGGCTGCAGACCGTCTAAGGTCAAAGGGCCATATTGAGGCCGCGATAACTTGATCACAGGATAACCGACTGCTTTTAACATGTTTTTAACTTGGTGGTTGACTCCTTGATGGATCGTTAATTCCACGATCGCGGTGCGCTTGGTTTTGTCGCTGGAAATAATGTTATAGCGCGCTGGGGCCAGTTTTTTGCCGTCGAGTTTCATGCCTTTGCGCAACGGATCCAAATCAGCGCGCGTCGGGATGCCTTGGACTTTGGCCACGTAATGTTTTTCGATTTTAAACTTGGGGTGCATCAGTTGATTGGCAAAATCGCCGTCATTGGTCATGATCAATAAACCGCTAGTATCATAATCTAAGCGGCCAACAGGATATAACCGTTCTGGGACTTCTTCAAAATAATCGGTAACGACTTTGCGCTTTTTATCATCGGTAACGGCGGTGATCACCCCGCGGGGTTTATAAAATAAGTAATGCCGCGCGATCGGCTTAGACAAAGGTACCCCATCGACTAACACGTCATCTTTTGGGGAAACTTTCACGCCCATTTCGGTGACCACTTGACCGTTGACTTCAACATGGCCTTTGGCGATCAGTTCTTCAGCATGCCGACGTGACGCCACGCCAGCATTGGCGATCGCTTTTTGTAAGCGAACTAGTTCTTCATTCATCTGTTTGTGCTCCTTCTAGCGCGACATTGAAGTCAAACAAGTCGATTTCACTTGGCGCTTGGTGTGCTTCTAACGGTGGCAAATCTTTCAAGGTTTTTAACCCAAAATAATCTAAAAATAATGGCGTTGTCGCATAAAGGATCGGCCGCCCTGGCGCTTCTTTGCGCCCAGCTTCTTGCACCAGTTGGCGACTGGCCAAGGTCGTCAAAGCGCCGCTAGATTGGACGCCGCGCACTTCATCGATTTCAATGCGCGTGATCGGTTGTTGATACGCAATGATCGCCAAAACTTCCAGCGCCGCTTGTGACAAACCTTGCGCTGGTGGCCCGGCAAAATATTTGCGCAAGGCGTCGGCATACTCTGGCTTGGTCAATAAGTAATACCGCTCCCCGCTTTGGCGCACGAATAACCCAGCATTGGCATTGTCGGCTAACGCCTTTTGGTAAGCTTCTAGTTGTTGGCGCATCGCTGCGGTACTGATGCCTAAGATCCCGGCAAAATCTGCCAGTTCAACGCCAGCGGTACCAGCAGTATATAACACCGCTTCGATCACCCCTTGCATCAAGCTGCCTCCTTTAACGTCACTGTGATCGGCGCAAACGGTTCGGCTTGCGCGCAATCGACTTGATCATTTTTCATCAATTCTAAAATTGCCAAAAAAGTCGTCACCACCCCATCAACTGAGTGCTCAGCCAACAGGTCTTCAAATGAACATTGATGCGCTTGCGTCAATTGTTTCATCACCGCGCCAATACGTTCAGTCAACGAGATCGGTTCCGCTTCGATATGGGCAATGGTTTTGGCGGTGGCCAGTTGATTGGCCACCACAGCACTCATGGCTTGCACCAAATCGCGTAACTTCACCGCCCCAGGCGCCATAGGCACGGCCACATCGCTGCTTGGCATGGTGGGATTTTTGGCAAACGATTGCGCCCGCACGGCTTCGCGAGTTTGCAATTGCTTCGCCGCCGCTTGATACATTTGATAGGTCAACAGTTGCGCCACCAAGTCTGAACGTGGATCGACATAGTTGTCATCTTCAACGTCCACTTCTGGTTGCGGCAACAGCAACTGGCTTTTTAACGCCATCAAGCTTGCGGCCATAACAAAATAATCACCAGCCACATCCAGGCTCAATTCTTGCATTTGGTGCAAGTAGTCAAGGTATTGGCTAGTGATCTCAGCGATCGGAATGTCATAAATATCGACTTCATTGGTGCGGATCAAATGCCACAATAGATCCAGCGGCCCAGAAAAGTCATCTAGCACCAGTGTCAGTGCCATGTTGTTCCTCTTTTCTAAACGTGTTGAACTTGGCCACCAAGCCAGCGGTTTCCATGGATCCCATCAGTTTTTGTTCAGGATACAAGGCCACCAAATCGCTTAGTGCCGCAAATTGCGTCGATTCATTGCGCACTGCCGGCGATAGTGACAAATGCCGCAACATCACGAAATCGTTGGCAGATTCCACGCCGACCACGCCTTCAAAATCAGCGTCGCGATCTTCGCGGTATAAATATAAGACATGCGTCGGATCTTCGGTGTAGAGCTTCAGTTCAGTTTGCAAATGATTGATGTCTTTGAGATCAGGGACAAACGATAAAAAGCCCATCGCGATCTTGGCATAATCTTGCTTAAATTTCGTCAGCATCATAGCCTCCAGATTTAATGACTCTCAGAAGCTACTGTACCATATCCACAAAACAAGGACAAATCGACCTGCTCGAATCCACCTTGCAGGTGCTCGCGACGCCAGCAAGTCGGCAAGAAGATAGTTAGCCGGCTAACTATCTTCTGACCCGCCACGCGCGCAATCAGCCACGCGGATGGGCTTTGTGGTACACGGCAACCAAATGCGAGTTGTCCAAATGCGTGTAGATCTGGGTGGTTGAAATGTCACTGTGACCCAATAACTCTTGAACCACCCGCAGATCTGCGCCATTGGCTAATAAATTCGTGGCAAAACTGTGACGCAAGGTATGCGGGGTGACATTTTTTTCAATCCCTAATGCATCGATATAAGCCTTGAGGTTTTTCCAAATGCCTTGGCGCGTCAGTTGATGACCATGAAAATTGACAAATACCACTGCCGGTTGGTCTTGCTTGATCAAGCGCGGGCGCGCCGATTGTAAATATTCTTGGACCCATTGTGCAGCTTGGGGACTGATCGGCACAATGCGCTCTTTGTCGCCTTTACCTGTCACTTGCAACAAGTTCAAGGTCAAATGCAGTTGTTCCAAGCGCAAATTGACCACTTCAGACACCCGCAAACCCGTGGCATACATCAATTCAAAAATCGCTCGATCGCGCAAGCCCAATGGTTTGGCCACATTTGGCGCGGCCATCAACCGATCGATCTCATTACCAGATAACGTCGCCGGCAAATGTTGCGCTGGTTTTGGTGACGCCACTAAAGTCATCGGATCTTGGTCGATCACCGACTCACGCAACAAGTAACGGTAGAATTTGCGCATGGCAGAGATCATGCGACTCATGGAACTGGCGGCTTTGTTTGACGTTTGCACGCGCAAAAATTCTTGCACCACTGCCAACTCGACTGGAAATTCAGCTAATTGCTGGGTATCAAGCCAAGCGGCAAATTCGCGCAGATCTTGTTGATAGCTGGTTTGCGTCGTTTTTGCCAGGCCCCGTTCGACATCTAAATAATGTACAAAATCAGCAATTAATTGCTCCATTTTTGGCCTCTATTTCAACAACTCAGTCACACCATCGTGCTCTTTGATCTTCTTGGCTTTAAGTAAATTGCCTAACGCCCGCTTGAACGCCCCTTTACTGATCCCAAAGGCCAACTTGATGGCTTCAGGATCAGACTTATCCGTAAACGCAATGGTCCCGTCTTCAGAATGTTCCAACACGGCTAAGATCATCGCCGCATCATCGGAAATGGCTTCAAAAGCCCGCGGTTTCAAGCTTAAATTCAATTCCCCGTTTGGCCGCACGCCGATCACCCGCGCATGCACGACTTCGCCTAAACGCGGTTCAATATCGCGTTCGCTAGGATGAATGAATCCGAGCACGTAATCATCCGTGACCACATGGGTGCCAGCCATTTTCAAGCGGTAAACCGTTGCCGTGACATCAGAATTCATTTGGTCTGGTTTGCCAATGTTGGACACGGCTTTGATCATGTCGACATCTGCCAACTTGCCCCATAACCGGTGCTTTTTGTCGATGGTCAACGCCACCATCAGCTTGTCGCCGCGCGCAGGCCACAAGCGGCTGAGTTCAGGCAATTGATCAAGCGATACCACGATGTCTTTATCTGGCAACCCGATATTGACGAACACGCCAAGGTCATGACGCACTTCAACGACTTCTGCCCACGCAAAATGATCATGGCCGACCTTAGGGATCTTGGTGGTCATTTTGGCATCACCGTGTTGATTTTCATAAACAAAACCGTGTACCTCAGCACCAGTTTCTGGCACCGTTTCAAATTCTGTCGCATCAATAGCAAAGGTATCGCCTTGATATTGTGCAAAAACATTTTTATCATTGTGATCACTGACTGTTGCAGTCAAGATCTGTCCATTTAACTTCATGATGTTCTCCTTAATGTTGCGGGATCAAATTAAAAATCGTTAAGACCACGTAAGCCATCCCACTGGCGATCACTGGGCCAGCGGCGATCCCGCGTAATAATACCACCCCCATGATCGTACCAAATACCAGCGCGACGGTCATTTCCGGGCTTTGAGCTAACAACCCGACGCCTTTGGCAGAAAGCACTGCCACCAACACCCCCATGGCGATGGCGATCCACCCAGCCGGCTCGCGCAAAACTTTCAATAATTCTTTAAACCCGATCTCACCAGTTGCGATCGGCACCATGATCGCTGCTGAAATCACGGTCACACCCCAGTTGATGCCTTGACTTTGCAAGGTTTTCAACACCGGTTGCAGTGGCGGCAAGGCCTTTAACAGCATCACGAAACCAACGCCGATCATCAACGAGCGATTTTTAGCCAAAGCGGCGATCAAAAAAATGCCACCAAGAAATACCCAACTTTCCATTGCCGTCTCCTTAACGAATCGTCTCTGTCTACTTTACCTGAAACCATGATTTAATCATAGTCTTTTTGATGAATTATGTTAACTTGTAACCGCAAAAAGCCAGCATTAGCCGACTTCTGGTATGAAACCAATCAAATCGCCTGGTCTTCAAGGCAACAAAAAACCAGCACTCGCAGAAACGAGTACTGGTTCTTTGCACAATTTGTAATCAGAGATTACAAGGTGTTGGTAGCACCTTTGTAGATGATCCCACGACGAGAATCAACGGTGATCACTTGACCATCGGTGATGGCGTCCATTGCGCCGGTAGCACCGACAACAACTGGGATACCCATAGCGATGCCGACAACTGCGGCATGGCTAGTTAAGCCACCATTTTCAACAACTAAAGCAGCGGCCTTTTCGATCGCTGGTAAGTAGTCTTTGTCAGTGGTCTTAACGACAAGGATGTCGCCTTTGCTCATCTTAGAAGCCGCTTCGTCAGCGTTGCTTGCTAAAACAGCTTTACCGACAGTGGATTCGTCGCCGACACCAGAGCCTTCAACCAGCTTAGAGCCGATCATTTGCGCCTTCATCACGTTGGTGGTACCAGTTTCGCCAACTGGAACACCGGCAGTGATCAAGATCAAGTCGCCTTCTTGAGCGAAGCCAAGTTCAACAGCCTTCTTGGTGGCTAATTCGAACATTGCATCAGTTGAGTCAGGCTTTTCAGCAACGATCGGGAAGACACCCCAGTTGACCGTCAAGCCGCGACGCGTCTTGTCATCAAAAGTGATGGCAAGGATGTCAGCCTTAGGACGATACTTGGAGATCATGCGTGCCGTGAAGCCAGATTCAGTGGCAGCCACGATGGTCTTAACGCCAAGGTTACGGGCAGTGTGGGCAACAGATTGACCAACAGCTTCCGTGACGTTTTCTTTGTTAGCAAATGACTTCAAAGCGTAAGTGTCGCTGTTTTGCATCGCGTTTTCGGCGTATTCGTCGATTTTTGCCATGGCAGCAACAGATTCAACTGGGTAGTCCCCGTTAGCAGATTCGCCAGAAAGCATGGTTGCATCAGTGCCGTCAAAAACAGCATTGGCAACGTCAGAAACTTCGGCACGCGTTGGGCGTGGGTTTTCTTGCATGGAATCAAGCATTTGCGTCGCAGTGATAACAGGCTTACCAGCAGCGTTGGCCTTCTTGATCATGGTCTTTTGAACAAGTGGCACTTGTTCGTAAGGAATTTCGACACCCATGTCGCCACGAGGTACCATCAAACCATCCGCAACCTTCAACACAGCATCGAAGTTGTCGATACCTTCTTGGGATTCGATCTTAGGGAAGATCTGGACGTTCAAGGCGTCTTTTTCTTCAAGCAATTCGCGAATGTCCAAGATATCTTGAGGCTTACGAACAAATGATGCGGCGATGAAGTTGATGCCGTGATCCAAACCAAAGCGGATGTCAGAAGCATCCTTTTCAGTGATCCCAGGCAAGTTGATGCCGACACCAGGTGCGTTGACCCCTTTACGGGAGCCAAGCAAGCCACCGTTTTCAACTTCGACAACCAATTCGCGGTTGGCTTCATCTTTTTCGGTGATCAAAGTGTCGATCAAACCATCATCAAACAGAACGTGGCCGCCAACATGGGTATCATCAAACAAACCAGGGTAAGTAACGGCGATCTTTTCAGGGGTACCTTCAAGAGAGGCATCCATGGAAATACGCATCACATCACCAGTGTGTAATTCGAACTTGTTGCCCTTTTGGACAGTGGTCCGGATTTCGGCACCTTTGGTATCAAGCATGATCCCAACAGTCTTGCCAGTGATCTTTTCTGCTTCATGCACCATGTTTAAACGTGCTAAATGTTCTTCATGGTCACCATGAGAGAAGTTAAACCGGAAAACGTTAGCCCCCGCTTCGATCAACTTAACGATAATATCAGTACTGTTTGATGCAGGTCCAAGCGTGCTAACGATCTTGGTTTTTTTCATAAAAGAAATCGCTCCTTTGACAATTTTTTTAAAATGACTGGACGTCAGTTTAAACGAGTTTAGATAGACAAGTCATGAGCCAGATCATAAAGATCTAATTGGGCTTCATGCTTGGCGTCGAATAGGTCAAGCATTGGATGCGTGACCAACTGGTTATTTTGGATGCCGACTGCTAAGCCGCCTTGGCCGTTGAGTAACAATTCAACGGCATAAGCACCCATTTCAGAAGCTAAGACACGGTCGCGGGCAGTTGGTGAACCGCCACGCACCACGTGACCTAATACAGTGGAACGCAATTGGAAGTCGCCATAAGCGGATAATTCCTTGGCGAATTCGTCAGCGTGCATCACACCTTCAGCTAAAACGATCACCGCATGCTTTTGGCCAGCTTCGCGAGATTTGCGCAGCTTTTCAGCAACTTTCTTCACGTCGAAGTTGTGTTCTGGGATGATGACGTCAGAAGCGCCACCAGCAACCGCAGACCACAAGGCGATATCGCCAGCGCCGCGACCCATCACTTCAACCACGAAGGTCCGTTCGTGAGAAGCCGCAGTGTCTTGCAACCGGTCGATGGCTTCGACAACGGTGTTGACACTGGTGTCAAAGCCGATGGTGAAGTCAGTGTAAGGAATATCGTTATCGATCGTACCTGGCAAGCCGATGGCGTTGTAGCCATGTTCAGTCAGCTTCAAGGCACCATGATACGAACCGTCGCCGCCGATAACGACCAGCGCTTCGATCCCGAACTTGTTAAGTTGTTCGATCCCTTTGAGTTGGCCTTCTTCTTGGGCAAATTCAGGGTAGCGTGCGGAATAAAGCATCGTGCCGCCACGTTTGATCGTGTCGTTGACAGATTGCGCTGTCATTTGGAAAATATCACCAGCAACTAAGCCAGCAAAACCATAGTTGATCCCAAATACTTCCAAGCCTTCGTGCATGCCTTTACGGGCAACGGCACGGATCGCAGCGTTCATACCAGGAGCGTCGCCGCCGCTGGTCATAATCCCAATGCGTTTCATCATTTCACCTCATGCATAATCTTTTTAAGATCAATGACTTGATCTCAAATACTTATTCATCTTAACACTTTTCAGAAATCGTGTCGCCTAAAAACGCGCTTTTATCCAGATTTTCACCAGCTTGTCATTTTTCTTGCAACACGACATTGGTAGCGCCTAAGGTTTTTTGCAGTTGCTGTAACAATCCTGCCTCGCCATTGACCCAAAAACGCGTCGCAAGTTGCGTGATCTGGCGTTTGGGCTGTTGCACTAAGATCACTGGGATCGGGCCGTGAAAGGCTTTGAGTGTTTTCAGCAAATTCGCCTGTTGATCAAAATTTTCTGGTAATTGCAGAAATAACTTGGCGTTTGGCAATTTTGCCACCGCGTCATCAGCCAGTTGCACACTGTCTGCCAACACTTGCAAGCCGTCGCGGGACTCGATTTTGCCTGCAACGACGATCACTTGCCCGGCACTAAGCTGCGGCAATCGCGAAAAGACTTGCGGAAACACCGTCACTGATGTGCTCCCGGTGCCATCTTGACCGTCGATAAATGCCATTTCCTGGCCTTTTTTGGTGCGAATGGTTTTGATGCGCCGCACCACCAGTACGACATTGACATGCGCACCGACTTCAAAAGCTGACACTGACGTCAAAGTTTGAAAGGACTTTAACGCTTGCACATAGCGATCCACTGGATGACCAGATAAGTACACCCCTAACACTGCGGCTTCTTGATCTAGGCGTTCAACTGGCGAAAAGTCTGGCACCTCGACCGCTTTTGGCGCTAGCACCGCAAACAATTCCAAATTGTTTCCAGATAAGGCAATGCTTTGGATCAGTTCATCGAGATTGGCCAAGGTCTTGGCGCGATTTGGGTCAAACTGGTCAAAGGCACCAGCATAAACCAATGGCGCAAAGGTGTCTTTTTTCAACCATTTGGCGTCAATGCGCGATAAGCAATCGCGTAAGTCTTTAAACGGCCCGTTTTTGCGCGCCGTTAAAATTGCTTCAACAAAATCGCGCCGCACCCCTTTGATCGTTGACAAGCCAAAACGGATCCCGTGTTTTTGCAACGTGAAGTAGCGGCCGCTTTGGTTGATGTCAGGTCCAAATAACGGCACTTGTCGGTCTTTAAGTTCTTGCACATAAACGCGCAACTTTTCGGTGTTGCTTAAGCTGGTATTCATGAGCGCCGCAAAAAATGCTGTGGGAAAATGGCATTTCAAATACGCCAGCCAAAAAGCGATCATCGAATACGCCACCGCATGACTGCGGTTGAAGCCGTAATTGGCAAAGCGATCGATATAATCATATACCGTTTCAGCAACTTGCGTGGTATACCCTTTGGCTTTAGCGCCAGCCAAAAAGCGCGCCCGTTCTTCTTTTAAAACGGCTTGTTTTTTCTTACTCATGGCCCGGCGCAATAAGTCGGCTTCGCCTAAGCTGAAGCCGCCCATGGCACTGGCCACTTGCATGACTTGTTCTTGGTAAACCAAAATGCCGTAAGTCGGCTTTAAAATCGGCTCAAGCGCAGGCGCAGCATAAGTGATCGGCTCTTGGCCTTGTTTTCTGGCAATAAAGTGATCGATGTTTTCCATCGGACCAGGACGATACAAGGCATTGGTGGCCACCACATCTTCAAAGCTGGTGGGTTTAAGATTGCGCAACACCCGGCGGATCCCGCTGGACTCAAACTGAAACACCCCATTGGTATCTCCGCGAGCAAACAATTGCAGCGTTTGCGGGTCATCAAGCGGAATCGTTTTCGGGTCAAAGGCGTGGCCGGTGAGTTTTTCCACCCAATAACTGGCTGTGGCCAAAATGCTCAAATTGCGTAGCCCTAAGAAATCCATTTTCAACAACCCTAAAGCTTCCACATCCCCCATGGGGACTTGGGTTTGCGCGATGCCGTCGCCACCGGTTTGTAGCGCCACGGTATCCGTCAGCGGCTCTTGGGCCAACACGATCCCTGCCGCATGCGTCGAATCATGGCGCGGCAAGCCTTCTAACGCCACCGCCGTGGCAAATAATTGCTGATTTTGTTCAGAATCAGAAACCAAGTTGCGCAGCGCTTGCGACTGCTGGTATGCCGTTTGCAAATCGATATGAAAAACACTAGGGATCGCTGCGCTCCATTTGTTGCTATCAAATTGACTCAGCCCAAACACCCGCGCAACATCGCGCAATGCTTGCTTGGCCCCAAACGTGCCAAAGGTGATGATCTGCGCCATATGGTCATCGCCATAGCGTTGGTGCACATATTCGATCAACTCTTGGCGGCGATTATCCGGGATATCCAAATCGATATCCGGCATTTGCGCCCGCGCTGGGTTCAAAAAGCGTTCAAATAACAAATGGTATTTGATCGGGTCGACTTCAGTGATCGCCAAAGCCCAAGCCACCAACGCCCCAGCCGCAGAACCACGCCCAGGGCCAGTCATGATATTGACTTGATGGGCGTGGTTCATCACATCCCATACCACCAAAAAGTAATCCGCAAACCCCATGTCGCTGATCACCTTCAGCTCATAGGTCAAACGCTTGGTGTACGCCCTTGGCACTGCGGCGCTTTGAAAGCGTGCCTGTAAACCTTTAGTCGCCAGCTGCGTTAAGTAAGTAATGGCATCTAAGCCATCAGGGGTATCAAAATGTGGCAGTTGCGGTTGTTTGAATTGGATCGTCACTTCTGCTTGATCGGCAATGGCTTGCGAGCGGGTGACGGCCGCTGGCAAACCAGCGTCGATAAACGGTTGCGCTGCAACGTCTGGCGGCTTCAACCATTGGCTCCCTGGATCCATTAAAGTCGGATCGCGCAGATTCAGCGGGGTCCCCGCTTCAATGGCTTGTAAGACTTTTTGATTAAAGGCGTCGTTGGGATCGAGATAATTGACATCGCCTAATGCCACGATCGGCAGCTGCCGCGCTTGGGCAAAAGCAGGCAGTTCAGACTGCAAGTCTTGTTGCCGCAAGCCAATATCAAGCGAAGCCGGCTTTTTTTGGCGTAAGGCGTCAAGGAAGGCATCGCCGCTGGCCCAAACATCGCCAAAGCCTGCCGTCAGCAAATAAGCGCCAGGCACGATCGCCGCCAAGCCGGAAAAATCTGGCAAGTCGGCGAGTTTGACAGGTTGCGTGGCTAATTTGATCTGCGAGCTGATTTTTAAAAGTTGATGGTAGCCAACATCACTTTCGGCGATCACGACCACTTGCGCATCAGCAATTTGGATGGTCAATCCGATCAATGGCTTGATCTGCGCGGCTTTGGCTTGGCGATAAAATTCGACACTACCGTACAAAACATTCACGTCAGTTAGTGCCAGCGCCGTATAGCCGCGCGCTTTGGCAGTTTGGATCAAGGTTTTGATGGTGATGGGACTTTGCAGCAGCGAAAAGCTGCTTTTGACTTGTAATTGTGTGAAGGACATCATTTCACCTCTCATTCATTGTACCCGATTCTGCTTGCAAAATCTTGAACCGGTGTTAAGATTGAGAAATGAAAAGAGGGATCATATGCGCTATCTTGCAACTATTTTTTGGGGAGCTATCCTCGGCCAAGTCGTTGGCTTTTTGATCGGTGCGTTAAACTCCGCCCCATACGATCCAAAAACCAGCTTGATCATCAGTGTGATCTTTGCCGTGATCTTGTGCGTCTTACCACCGATCATGAAAGCAAACGATGCCACTGCTAAAAATGAACATTAAAAAATAACCGTCTGCACTAGTCCCTGTCAAGTTGACAGATGAAATATTATAAAGTTGAATCTGTCTCTAAGCGGCTTCATTCCAGTATTCATCTGGAGTGAGGCCGTTTCTTTGGAAATTTGTCAAATGGTGTTGAAGGATAGTTTTTATCCTTTGAAGGTCTCCCCGACCGTGGGAGGCTTTTTTGTTATTTAATTGTTTAAGGAACTATGATGGATGCAGGGATAATGGTATTTTCGG